>CALCHA010000441.1 GCA_937901265.1 uncultured Phycisphaerales bacterium | reverse complement strand
GGCAGCTGGTGCGGGCGGCGATCGCGGCAATGGATGCGATCCGCGAAATCGAACCCCGGGCGCGCTTCGCCCATGTGGATCCGATCCTGCACGTTGTCGCCCCGCGCGATCGGCCCCACCTTGAGGACCAGGCGTGGCAACAGCGCGAGGTGCAGTTTCAGGCGTGGGACATGCTCGCCGGGCGGCTTTGTCCGGAGTTGGGGGGCGACCCGCGGCATCTGGATATCGTCGGTGTGAATTATTATCACGCGAACCAGTTTGAAACGCCCGACATTCGGCTACGTTGGGAGGATGAACCGCGGGATGAACGCTGGCTGCCATTTCATCGGCTGCTGGATGAAGTCCATCAGCGTTACGGGCGGCCCTTTTTTGTCGCGGAGACAAGCCATTTTGGCGAGGGTCGGGGGCGCTGGATCGAAGAGATCGCGCAGGAACTTTATGTGGCACGGATGCAGGGCGTACCGGTGGGCGGGGTGTGCGTCTACCCCATCATCGACCGACCGGATTGGGAGGAGGACACACACTGCATCACAGCGGTCTCTGGGATTTGCGGCTGGACGAAGCTGGCGACTTGCAGCGGGTAGCCAATCCGGATTATATGCAGTCCCTGACCGCGGCGCAGGCGCTTCTGGCGGATATCGGCTGCACCTGATGCGTAGCGCCGCGCGGCACAGTAATTGCTTATCACCACAATGCTAACGAAGCGTTTCCCGCCCTCCGCGCGCGGGCCCTTCCGACGAGTGTCCTCGCCCCGCCGGAGTGCGACTCAAGCGCTGCTGGCTGAAAAATACAACCGGTGATGTACCTTCAACTCTCCCTCTGTGCGACTTTGGCACCGCCCTGTGGAGACGTTTGTACCTGAAGAAAAGAGGAATCCCATGCAGAATTTGCCCCTCATCGTTTTTTCGCATCTCCGGTGGGATTTTGTTTACCAGCGGCCGCAGCATCTGCTGTCTCGCCTCGCCAGGGGTCGCCGCGTGTTGTTCATCGAAGAACCCCTGCACACCGAGGGGCCACCCCGCTGGGAAAAAACCGCGGCCGAGCCCGGCGTGCTCGTCTGTCGCCCGCACACCCATGCCCGCTCACACGGGTTCACCGCCGAGCAGATCGAAGCGATCAAGCCCATGGTGAGTTCCCTGCTGAAAGAAGAACACATCGACGCCTACGTCGTGTGGTGCTACACGGCGATGGCCTGTCCGCTGGCGGCGGCGCTGCATCCGGCGGCGGTAGTCTTTGACGTGATGGACGAGCTTTCGGCCTTCAAAGGAGCGCCGCCGGAAATTCTGGAGCAGGAAAAGAAGCTGCTGGAATTGTCCGACGTGGTCTTCACCGGCGGACCCAGCCTCTATCGCGCCAAGAAGGACCGCCACGCCAACGCGCATTGCTTTTCAAGCTCCGTCGACGCACGCCATTTTGCGACCGCTCGAGAGGGCTCGCCACTGCCCGAAGCCGAGGAGCAGGCCAATATCCCGCACCCGCGGCTCGGCTTTTTTGGCGTGATTGACGAGCGGATGGATCTGGACCTCCTCAACGCCATGGCCACGGCCCATCCGGAGTGGCAGATCGTGATGGTCGGGCCGGTGGTGAAAATCGACCTGGCGGACCTGCCGCGACCGTCGAATATTCATTACCTGGGCCAGCGGAATTACGCGGTGTTGCCGCGGTTCTTGAAGGGGTGGGATGTCTGCCTGCTGCCCTTTGCCCGCAACGAATCCACGAAGTTCATCTCGCCGACCAAGACGCTGGAATACATGGCGGCGGAACGGCAGATCGTCAGCACGCCGATCCGGGATGTGGCGGATCCCTACAGCGATGTCGTGCTGCTGGGGGACACGCCCGAGGAGTTCGTGAAGGCCTGCGAAAAGGCCCTGACCATGGGCACAGCGGAGCGCGAGATGCGGGTCGGAAAAATGCGCGAGGTGCTCAGCCGCACAAGCTGGGATGCCACGGCCGAGGCCATGAACCAACTCATCGACGAGGCGGTCGCAACGCGCAAGGCTCGCGCGGAAGGAGGAAAAGCAGGCGGCCCAAAACGGGCGGGGGCGGGTGAGGAAATCAAGACCCGCGTGGCCGTCGTCGGTGCTGGTCCGACCGGGCTCTCGGCAACCTATCACCTGGGCAAAGACGCCCTGATCATTGACCAGAACGAAACCGTCGGCGGATGGTGCCGCTCGATTGTGGACCGCGGCTTCACCTTTGATTATGCCGGGCACATCATGTTTTCCAACGACCCCTACGTGCATGAAATGTATCAGATGCTGCTGGGCGATAACATCCACTGGCAGAACCGCGAGGCGTGGATTTATTCCAAGAACGTCTACACCCGCTACCCGTTCCAGGGGGCGTTGTATGGCCTTCCGCCAAGCGTGACCCGAGAGTGCATCGTCGGGGCGATCGAAGCGCGCTTCGGCAGCATGAACACCAAGGCGGATGACCAGGCGAAAAAACTTCATGGCGGCGACGGCTCGCTCACCGGGACCGCGAAGATGAACGGCGGCAAGGCCAATGGGCACGCCAACGGCCACGCCAACGGCCACGC
>CALCHA010000440.1 GCA_937901265.1 uncultured Phycisphaerales bacterium | reverse complement strand
ACCTCGCCGCCCGTCAAGGCACAGCCCATCGAGGCTCTCGCCCCCTTCGATATCAAGGTCGAACCCGGCGATGCCTCCATCGAACGCGGCACGCCGCTGCTGGTCATGGCGCGCTTCGGCACCGCGCGCATCCCCGCCGACGCCACGCTTGTGGCGCGCGATGAAGAGGGCAAAGAGACGACCTTCACGATGAGCAAGTCGCTGGACGATCCGCTCTTTGCCGGCCGCGTTCCCGCCGTGGGGCGCGACCTGCAGTACGCCGTGCGCTACGGGCAGTCCCAGACCCCGTGGTTCAAGGCCACGGTATTCGATTACCCCGAACTCAAGCAGGCCGACGCTGATCTGAAATATCCCCCCTACACCAGGCTCCCCGAGAAGCGCATCGAGGACACGCGCAGCGTCACGGCGGTGGAGGGGACGAAGGCGGTGGTCAGCTTTCACCTCAACAAGCCGGTGGCCGAAGCAAGGCTTCTGCCGGTGGTCAAAGGGGATCCCACGACCCAGCCGGTCCCCGTGGCGGTGGCGCTGGAGAAGGATGCGACCGATCCGACGCTTTACCGCGCCACCTTCCAGCTCACCGCCCCCGCCAGGTTCGCCTTGTCGCTGGTGGACAGCGACAAGCGGGCCAACCGCGATCCCGCCGAGCTGACGATCAACGTCACCAAAAATCAGCCGCCCGATCTCAAGATGGTCTTTCCGGGGCACGATGTCGATGTCTCGCCGCTGCAGGAGCTGGCCGTGCGGGCCAGCGTGTGGGACGATTTCGGCGTGTCGCGCGTCGGCATCTCCTACGGCCTGGCCGGACAGCCGCCGGAGGACATGGTCCTGGGCGAGAATCTCAGCACCCCTCAGGGCAAAGCCGACGGCAAAGGCAACGACGGCAAGCAGCGCGTGGAGATCTCAAAGCTGATCTCGATGGAGCAGCTCCATGCCCAGCCTGACCAGTTGCTCAGTTATCACTTCTGGGCGGAGGATATCGGCGCGGATGGCAAGCCGCGGCGGACTTCCGGCGACATGTTCTTCGCCGAGGTGCGGCCCTTCGAGGAAATTTACCGCCAGGGCCAGCAGCCCACCGCCGAACAGCAGGCCCGCCAGCAACAGCAACAGCAGCAGAATCAGCAGGCCGGTCAGAACGCCGATCGCGCCCAGCAGATGGCCGAGTCGCAGAAGCAGATCATCGCCGCGACGTGGAAAGTCATCCGCCGCGAAGAGGGACAGCCCAAGGCCAGCGCCCAGTTCGTCCCCGATGTACAGGTGCTGATCGACGCGCAGAAGCAGGTCCGTGAGCAGACCAGCGGCATGAGCGAACGGCTCACCGACGCCCGCTCGAAGCTGTTTTTGCAGACGGCGCTGGACGACATGCAATCTGCGGCCGACCAGCTGGCCGCGGCTGGACCCGCGGGCGATGTCCCGGGCCTCAACACGGCGCTCGCCAGCGAGCAGGCCGCCTATCAGGACATGCTCAAACTGCGGGCCCGCGAGCACGATGTGGTGCGCAGCCAGCAGCAGCAGCAGGGGCAGCAGTCCGCTTCGAGCGCCGCGCAGCGGCAACAGCAGCAACTGCAGCAGCTCGACCTCAACAACCAGCAGAACCCCTACGCCAGCCAGCGCACCGCGGAGCAACGCCAGCAGAACCAGGCCGCGCAGGATGACCCCAAACAGCAGGAAACCCGCCAAGTGCTCTCGCGCCTGCGCGAACTGGCGCAGCGGCAGGAAGACCTCAACCGGCAGATGCGCGAACTCCAGGCGGCGTTGCAGAAGGCGCAGGATGCCAAGGCGCAGGCCGACCTTCAGCGGCAACTCGCCACCCTGAGTGATCAGCAGCAGCAACTCCTCCGGGATACCGACGCGCTCCGCGACCGCATGGATCAGCCGCAGAACCAGGAACAGATGGCGCAGGAACGCCAGCAACTTGAGCAGACCCGCGAGCAAATCCGCAAGGCCGCGGAGCAACTGACGCAAGCCGGCCAGCAGCAGCCCGGCCAACCGCAAGCCGGCCAGCAACAGGCTGGCCAACCCCAGGGCGCACCGCCGCAGGCGGCCCAGGAGCAACTGGGCCAGGCCACCGCGGCAGGACAACGGGCGCAGGAGGGGCTGGCCAACTTGCGCGATCAGGTGCGTCAGCAGGCCGCCGGGCAGTTCACCGAAGCGATGAACGACCTGCGCGAGCGGGCCGCGAAACTCGACCAAAACCAGCAAGCCCTGGACAACCAGCTCGCCCAGGCCCAGCAGGCGGCCACGCAACCGGCGCCCGGCCTGCGCGACAATACCGCGGCCCAGCGCCAGGCAATCGCCCAGCAGCTGGCCGACCAGAAGCAGCAACTCGGTGCCCTTACGGACCAGATGAAAAAGACCATCGAGCAGTCCGAGACCCCCGAGCCGCTGCTCTCCAGGCAGTTGTATGACACCCTGCGCAAAACCGTCCAACAGGGCCCCGACAAGGCGCTCGACACCACCCGGCAAATGGTCGATCAGGGGCTGCTCTCCGAAGCGCAAAAGAGCGGGGCGGATGCCGGCAAGGCGATCACGGACCTGCGCCAAGGCATCGAATCGGCCTCGACCAGCGTTCTGGGCAACGACAGCGAAGCGCTGCGGCGCGCCCGTGGCGAAATCGATACCCTCGCCCAGCAGTTGCAACGCGAACAGCAAAATCAGCAGGCCCAGGCGGGGCGCGCGGGGCAGCCGGGAGAGGTGGCACCAGCGACCACCCGGCCGTCGGGCGGCCAACTTGCGGCGGGCGGTCCAGCGACGCAACCCGCCGGTGGCCAGCTCGCCCAGGCGGCAGCGACGCAGCCCGCGCGGCCTGGTCAGGGCGGACTGGCGCAGGCCACCACGCAACCCGCCGGCGGAGACCTTGCGGCCGGCGGCGAGGCGGCGACGCGCCCGGCACAGGTGGCACAGGCGGGACCGGCCAACGGCGGCTCCCGGCTGGCGCAGGCGGACGGGGGCCAGACGCGGCAGCTTGCCCAGGCCGGTACCGCTCAGGAACGCCAAGCCGGTCAGGCCGGTCAGGCGGATCCGGGCAGGGAACGGCAGCTCGCCGCGGGAGCCGCGGCGGCGACGCGGCCCGGTCAGGCCGGTCAGACCGGCAATCCGCAGGGCCAGGAACGCCAGCTCGCCCAAGCCGGACAGCAGCCCGGACAACCAGGCCAACAGCCCGGTCAGGCCGGCGAACGCCAACTTGCCCAAGCTGGACAACAGCCGGGACAGCAACCAGGTCAGCAACAGGGACAGCAGCCCGGACAGCAGCCCGGTCAACCGGGCCAGCGCGGCAACCAACCCGGTCAACAGGCCAACGCTCAACCACCCGGACAAGGTCAGCAGCCTGGGCAGGGTCGCGGCCAGCAACCGGGCCAACAGCCCGGTGAAGGCCAACCCGGCCAACAGGCCAATGGTCAGCAGCCCGGTCAGGGACAACAGCCCGGCCAACCCGGCAACCAACCTGGTCAGCCCGGTCAACAAGCCAATGGCGGTCGCGCCGGCCAACCCGGCCAGCAACCCGGTCAGCAACCGGGCGATCAACCCGGTCAACAACCCGGTCAGGGCCGCGGTCAGCAGGCTCGCGGCGGTCAGCCTGGTGGCCGCGGCGGCACCCCGCAGCCCGGCCAACAACCGGGTCAGCAGCCCACCGATCAACAAGCCAACGGGGGCCAGCAACCCAATCCGCAGCCCAATCCGCAGCCGGGCCAACCCGGCCAACAACCGGGCCAACAACCGGGCCAACCGCCGGGCCAACAGCCCGCGCTCGCGCAGGGTGCCCGCACCGGGCAAGGCGGGAACGCCGCCCAGCCCAACGACCAGCAACTCGCCACCGCTCAGCCCCAGCCCACGCCCAACGATACGCCACAGGATCAAACCCGCCTTCGCGATTCCCGCCAGCGCACCGGCAATGGAGGCCAGGGAGCGCCGGCCGAGGCCCCCATCAGCGGCAACGGCTATCGGGAATGGCAGGACCGGATGCGTGACGTCGAGGAGATGGTGAACGACCCGGAACTCCGCGCCGAGGCCGCACGCATCCGCGAACGCGCCGCCGCCCTGCGCCAGCAATACACCCAGTCGGGCGATTTGCCCGGGTGGAACAGCGTCAACGATCAGGTTGCCGTTCCGCTCGCCCAGCTGCGCGACAAGATTTCCGCCGAGCTGCTCCGCCGCGATTCGGCCGACGCGCGCGTGCCGATCGACCGCGAGCCCGTGCCCTCCGCCTATGCTGACGAAGTGCGCCGTTATTACGAACGCCTCGGGAGCGGGCAATGACGCATGCTGCCGCCGGACTGCTGGGGCAGACGACGCTGGTGTGGGGTGCCCCGCAATGGCTCGCGATTGCCGCCGGTTTCTTCGCGCTCTTCATCCTGCTGCTGGCCCTCGGCTACCGCGGTGCTGGCGCGTCCCTCGGCGTGCGCATGACCGCCGCCCTGCTCAAAGCCATGGGTATCGCCATCCTCGCGCTGTGCCTGCTGGAACCGCTCATCTCCACGCGTCACGCCCGTCCCGGAGCCAACGCCTTCGTGCTCCTCGCGGACGACAGCGCCTCGATGACCCTCAAGGATGCCGCCGGCGAGCAGCGTTCCACCCAGTTGAAGCAACTCGCCAGCGAGCCCTCGCCCTGGCTGGCCAAGCTCGGCAAGGATTTTGAGCTGCGCCAGTTCGCCTTTGCTTCCCAACTCAAAGCCATCGAGAACGTCGACCATTTAACCTTTGATGGCCGTGCGTCCGCCCTCGGCGGGGCCCTCGAACGCCTCATGCGCCGCTATCCCGCGGGTGCCGATGCCGGGGGCAAACCGCTCGCGGGCATCCTGCTGCTGACTGACGGAAACGCCACCGACCTCGACACCCTCGAACGCCTCCTCGCCGCCTCCGCCAACGACACCGGCGGGATGAAGCTCCCCCCGATCTACCCCCTGCTCGTGGGCAACGACCGCCCCGCCAACGACCTCGCCATCGATCACGTCGAAGTCACCCAGACCAACTTTGAAGACGCCCCGGTCACTCTCACCGCCGCGATCACCAGCACCGGCTACGGCGGCCAGCGAGCCACCGTGCAGCTCCTTGATGAGCAAGGCAAAGTGATCGAAACACAGCAGCTCGAACTGGACAAGGAAGGCAGCGTCACCTCGGTCCGCTTCAAGCTCAAGCCCGCGGCCGCCGGTCTCTCCTTTTACAAACTGCGCGTTGCCGCGGATGGCGAGCTCGGCCAGTTCGACCATCCGCAGCAGACCGCCGAAGCGACGCTGGAGAACAACACCCGCTGGGCCGTCGTCGATCGCGGCAAAGGGCCCTTTCGCGTGCTGTACGTCGCCGGACAGCCCGACTGGACCTTCAAATTCCTCAGCCGGTCGCTGGTCGGCGACGACCAGGTGCAGCTTGTGGGCCTCATCCGCGTCGCCAAACGGGAGCCGAAGTTCGCCTTCATGGGGGCCGCCGGCGAAAAGGCCAACCCGCTTTTTCAGGCCTTCGGTCACGACCCCGACAGCGTCGCCCAGTTCGACCAGCCGGTGCTCGAACGCATCAACACGGCCGACGAACTGGAGCTCCGCGGCGGCTTCCCCAGGAGCGCCGACGACCTCTTCAAATATGATGCGATCATCCTCGCTGATGTCGAATCGCAGTTCTTCAACCAGGACCCACTACAGCTGTTCAAGGATTTCGTGCGGCAGCGCGGCGGCGGGTTGCTGATGGTCGGCGGCGACCAGAGCTTCCACAAGGGGGACTACGACAAAACCCCCGTCGGCGACGTGCTCCCCGTGTATGCCGACCTCGTGCCCAATTACCCCGCTGAGACCAACTTCCGCCTGTCGCTGACGCGCGAGGGCTGGCTGGAACCCTGGGTGCGCCTTGCCGCCGATGAGGCGGGCGAGCGCTCGCGGCTCGCCGCGATGCCGACGTTCAACTCCCTCAACCCCGTCCGCGGCATCAAGCCCGGCGCGACGGTGCTCGCCCGGGTGACCAGCGATGAGGGCGAGACCGCCCCCGCCCTGGTGACGCAGCGCTTCGGTCGCGGCCGATCCGCGGCCCTGCTCATCGGGGATCTCTGGCGCTGGGGCACGCACCGCACCGATGACAAAACCTCCGACATGGAAAAGGCCTGGCGCCAGATGGTCCGCTGGCTGGTCGCGGATGTCCCGCACCGCGTCGAGATCACCCTCGATCCGCGGCACGATGCCAGTGATCCTCCGGACGCCGTCCATCTCGCCGTGCAGGTCCGCGATCCCGCTTACGCCCCCCTCGACAACGCCACGGTGAGCCTGCGCGTCACCGGCCCCGACGGCAAGCCCGCGGAGTTGCGCGCCGAGCCCTCCGCAGGACAGGCCGGTCGCTACGAGGCGCTCTACGTCCCCCGCGAACCGGGGCCTTATCGCGCCTCCGCCGCCGCGGCTGGGGCGGATGGGCGGGACATCGGCAAGGCCACCACCGGCTGGTCTTCCAACCCTTCTGCCGAGGAATTCCGGGAACTCCAGCCCAACGCCGCGCTGCTCCAGCGGCTCGCCAAAGCGACGGGGGGCGAAGTCATCAAGGGCGCCGACCTCGACGCCTTCGTCGCCACCCTGCCCGAAAAACATGCCGAGATCATGGAGCCGCGGGTGGAGCCTCTGTGGCATCAGTCCTGGGTCTTCCTGCTGGCGCTGGCATTTTTGGCCGGTGAGTGGGGCCTTCGCCGCTGGAAGGGGTTGCCATGAGAATGCACGCAATGGCGCTGGCGATGGCGCTCCTGGCGGGGCGAGCCCTGGCCCAGGAAACCGCCCCGGCGACGCAGCCGGATGATCGCCCCACGGTCATCGTCGTGATCGGCGCTGAAGGGGCCCCGGAATATGGACCGCAATTCGCTCGCGAAGCCGACCTCTGGGCGCAGGCCGCCCGCCGCGGTAAGGCCGAGTTCGTCCTCATTGGGCGCGACGCGACGACGCTGCCGGCAACGGCTCCGGCGACCGCTCCCGCCACGGAACCCGCCGCCACGGAACCCGCGGGCTCCGACAAGGCCCACCTGCACGCCGCCATTTCCGCCGCCGCCGCGGACCGCACCCGCCCGCTCTACCTGGTCATGCTGGGCCACGGAACATTTGATGGCCGCGACGCCAAGCTCAACCTCGCCGGCCCGGACGTCTCCGACAGCGAACTGGCCGCCTGGCTGGCACCGGTCGTCCGCCCGCTTGCGGTGATCGACTGCACCGCGGCCTCCGCGCCCTTCCTCACCCGCCTCTCGGGCAGGAACCGCGTCATCATCACCGCCACCCGGTCGGGCTCGGAAATCAATTATGCGCGCTTCGGCGAGTACTTCGCCGAGGCCATCAACGACCCGGCCGCCGACCTCGACAAAGATGGTGAAACCTCGCTTCTTGAAGCGTTTCTCCAGGCGTCGCACCGCACCGCGGAGTTCTACAAGCAGGCCGGGCGGCTGATGACCGAGCACGCCCTCCTCGACGACAACGGCGACAAGCTCGGGATCTCCGCCGACTTTTTCAGCGGCACCCGCGCCAACGCCGCCGCCCGCGGCAACGCCGCCCTCGACGGCCCGCGCGCCCACCAGTGGGCCCTCATCAAATCGCCGCAGGAAGCCGCCATTTCTCCCGCACTGCGCGCCCGCCGCGACGAGATCGAGCTCCAGATGGACGCCCTCCGCCAGAAAAAGCCGCTCATGGCCGACACCGACTATTACGGGCAGCTCGAACCGCTCCTGCTCCAGCTGGCGCACATTTACCAGGAGGCGGGGCAGTAGGGGGCGATGAATGCAAAATGACAAATGACAAATGACAAATGGGTGCTTCCCCACGGCGACAGCCCATTTGTCATTTGTCATTTTGCTATTTGTCATTGTCCCCAGGCGCCAGGGGGTCGCGGGAGACTTCTCGCAGGGTCCATTCCAGCAGCAGCTTCTCCCTGGGGGTGGAGGCCTTGGGCAGGGCGGCTTCGAGTCGCGGCTTTGCGGCGACGCCGGCGGGGCCCATGAAGCCCAGCGCCACGGCCGCGCGCTCGCGTTCCGCCTCATCCGCCGCCGCGAGGTGCGGGGACAATATCGCCGCGGCATCCGCCCCGCCCGCCGCGAGAATCTTGTAGCCGTAGTCGGGGATATCGCCCGCGGTATTGTCCATGATCTTGCCCGCCAGCATCTTGCCGGCCGGCTTGAGCCGATCGCCCAGCTCGTTCACATAGGCCTCATACATCGTCGTGTTGAGGTCCATCATCCCGCCAAATCCCCCGAACCCGCCCCCACGACCACCGAAGCCGCCGCTGTTTGATTGCCACGGCAAGTAGGAGTCTGACTGAATCGCCCACGCGGTCGTCTGGTGGAGCACCGGGTTCTTGATCCCGGCGCTGTTCACCACATCCAACGCATACTTCGCCTCCGGTCCGATGAGCGTGAAGTAAATCATCATGTTGTACCCCTCGACCTCCGTGGGGCCGGGCGATGCCTGAAAGGCCTTGACCATGAAATCGACCGCGGGCTTCGCCTCGGGACCGCCGATCTGGGCCATGGCGCGAACCGCCGCCCAGTGCGTGGCATAGTCGGGGCTTTGCAGCATGGTCGTCAGCCGCTTCATCGCGGGCCGCGCCGCCGCGCCGATGCGCCCGAGAGCGTCCGCAGCGTCGATCATCTGCCCCGGATCATCCAGCAGCGGCTGTACGGCCGGAGCCGCCTTGGCCGCCACAGGTCCCAGGGTCGCGATGGCCTCCAGCGCCGTCACTCGCACCCCCTCATCCTTGTCCTTCAACAGCGCCGCCAGTTTGTCGGTCAGCGGCCCGGCCGCCACGCCCGCCCGTCCGGTGGCCCGCGCCGCATCGCGCCGCGCCACGGCGTCAGGGCTGTCCATGTTTTTGGTGAGGACCTCCAGGCCCCGGATGTCGTGCGGCGAGACCCGCAGCAGCGCCGAAGCCGCCGCCGATCGCACGTGGGCATCGCTGTCCTTGAGCAGGGGCACCAGTGCCTCCGCCGCCGACGCCGCCTTCAACCCCAGCGTCCGCACATCTTCCGCCGCCCCGGTTCGCACCCCCGCCTCGGGCGATTTCAACCTGGCCACCAGCGCCGGCAGTTCCGCCGCATCGACCGCCCCCTGGCCCAGCACATAAGCCGGATTGGCGGAGATCGCCATCGTCGTCTCCGGCATCTTCAGATTCGCGCGCAGCCGCTCCAGCTTGATGAGCCCGGGCAGGTCCTGCCGATTCAGGGCCAGCTCAAAGCTCGCCGCCTCCTCCGCCCCATGGGGAACAATCGTGATCACCGCGTCCTTGCCGGCCAGCATCTTCTCGACGCCGTCCACCAGCCGCGGAAAGGAGCCATAGTAGGCCAGCGGCAGATCGGGCCGATCGTCGCCCACCCGCCAGGCCCCGTTGGCGTTTCGCAAGGCAAACCACCCCTCGCCCATGCACACCAGGGAGACGCGTCCCTGGGAAAACGCCAACCCCTGCGTCCCGGGCACGGCCCACTGCATGATGGCGCGGGTCACCGGCTGTCCGTCGGGCGAAAAGTTGTAGGTCAGCGGCGCGGCGGCGATCTCTCCCTTGAGCGCCCGCACTTCCTTCACCGTCGCCACGTGCGTCGCCGGATCAAAGGCCGTCACCTCGATCAGCGTGATTTTGCTGGATTGGCTGATGATCTTCGTGAGCGTCGGCGCCAGATCCACATACGCCATCGCGGGCGTCGCGGCACAAGCGATCAAGGCAGGAAGAAGCATCGCGGTGCGACCGGAAAAACGATTCATGAGAGCCTCCGATGTCTTTCCCCACCCCAAACATTCAAAAACGAAACCACACACCGAACCCAGGATCAGTCGAGGATGCCCTCAGCGATCAGCGTCGCCTGCTGTGCCGGCGTCAACAACAGCTTCAGGTCTTTCTCGGCGGCATCGAGATCGGTCTGCGCCTTCTTCCGGGCCGCGCGAACGTCCTCCACTTTTTGCTTGATCTCTTCCTGCGTCGCCTTGGGGTCTGCCAGGGTCGTTTGCAGGGCGGTGAGCGCCGGGGTGACGCTGTTGCCGCTCATCATGCCGCCGCCCGGAGGTCCGCCCCGGCCACCACCGCCGCCGCCCCGTCCACCGCGTCCGCCCCGTCCGCCCCCGCCGAAGTCGCCGCCCAAGCCGCCCGGTCCGCCGCCGCCCGGCCCGCCAAATCCTCCCGGTCCGCCGGGCCCACCGGGTCCGCCTGGTCCACCGGGACCTCCCGGCCCGCCAAATCCACCGCCGAACCCACCTCCGGGACCACCGCCGGGAGGTCCGTCGCCGTTGCCACCGGGACCACCGCCATTGTCAGCAGGTCCGCCG
>CALCHA010000439.1 GCA_937901265.1 uncultured Phycisphaerales bacterium | reverse complement strand
GGGGGCACGCGAAAGCCGCGGGCTGCCGGTTCGATGGGCCGATCGACGCCGCGGTGGAGGGTGTGCAGGCGGAGGTGGGCAAGGCGCTGGGCGCGACAGTCGCGTGAGTCGCGGGACTGTTTCAGGGAGCCGGTTCGCTCGCGGGGGGCTCGGGAAAATCCAGGTAGGGCGCGATCTGAGTCACGACGGCCTTGTTGAAGCCGGGGATGCGCGAGAGATCGTCCGCCGTGCCGAAGAGCGGCAAGGCGGACGCGGGATGGGAATCGCGATAGGCCACCAGCGCCGCGGCCAGCCTGGGTCCGAGATAGGGCACGCGTGTCAGGTCTTCGAGCGCCGCGGTGTTGGGATCAAGCGTCCGGGCCAAATGGAAATCCGCGTTGCCCGCGGGCATCGGCTCGCCCAGCCGCGCCGGGCGCTGCGCCGCCTGATACGCGAGAAATCCCAGCAGCAGCGTCAGCAGCACTCCCAGCGCCGCGCGCTGTCGGCGCGTCCATCCGAAGGGCTCGGGTGGCTGCCCGCCCGGCTCGGTGCCGTCGACCTCGGGCGGTGCCGCGGTGCTCATCATTTACGCCTTTGGCGGCGCGCCGCCTGCGGGACGCGCTGGAGGCCCTGCGCGGAACCCCGCCACCGCGCGACGCAGCGCCGTCCAGGTCCGCAACGACTGCTTGCCCGACAAATCCGCGTTGGCCAGTCCGCCGAAGGGCATGGACGACACCGGCTCCGCCCCCAGGGTTGCGTCCGCCAGCTCGTGCCAGCAGATCGCCTCCACATAGGGCTTGGACAGCGCGATGTCGGTCACGGCCTCCATCCACTTGCACTGCAGCATTTCCGACCAGGGCCGGCGCCACATGCCCGCGGCATCCGCCGGCCCCGTTTCCCCCTCTTTGGCGGCGCCGGTCGCCGGTGCGGAGGGCACCTGCAAGCCCGAGATCATCAGCGGCTTGCCCAAGGCCGCGAAGCGGTCGAGCATCGACGAAATCTGGAACAGGTCGCGCTGCCAGCATCCCTCGCGCGGGATGCCGAAGCGCAACTGCACGCCGAACACATCAAACTGCACCCCCGACTGCACCACCATTTCCGCATAGAGCATCGGGGGAATCGAGCGCTGGTTGGTGGCGTAATACTCGCCCCAGGGCTGGGTCAGCTCAATCATCGTGCGGCCATTGGCGTTGTGCTTTTTGACGATACCGACCGCCATCCGGGTGAGGTCCATCAGCTGATCAAAGGAAAACGAGAACTGCGCGTTCACATGGAGCCCGCACACCGCCGACCAGAGCGCCACCTGCGAGCCATACCGGGTCACGACGCGGTTGATGTGCTCATAGAGCAGGTCGCGGACGGTTTCGTAATCATGCTCCCAGATGTAGAGCCAGTCGGGGATGGTTCCCTCGTGAAAGCGGACCAGGGGCCCGCCGATGATGGGCACCCGCACCCGCCGCAGAAAGTCCACCCATTCGTCGGTCGCCGCCCACGCATGCTGCTGTTCCTGGGGCTCAATGGCCTTCCAGAGCATGGGCAACCGGACAAAATCCGCGTTGGGCAGGAGCAGTCGCCGGTAGGCTTCGGTCGCCAGCGCCGGATCCACGCGCACGCCGAACGACCCGCGCGGAAAGCTCCGCGTCGCGATCCGCCGCTGCAGCAGGAGATCCGCATGGGTCAACGCCGCCTGCTCGGACAGGGGCAACGCCACCTGGAGGCACTTGTCGGCATAGCGGCTGGCCGCCGCGGGCTCATGCTGGTGCGTGATGGCCTGCAGGAGCAGGTCTCGCGCCTCGAGGGCCTTTTCGTTGATCCCGGCCGCTTCCGAAATATCGAAGATGCCCCACTCCTCGCGCTTTTGCATCAGCCGCATCATCCGGCCACGGGCAAACTCCAGGTTCAGGACGTAGGGCTCTTCCCGCTCCGGCAGACGCGTCGTCTCGAGAATCACCGTTCCGAAGTTCTCGGTCTCCCACAAAATCGCCAGCGCCGCCGGGCCCGCCGCCCGCTTGCGGCAGAACAGCACGCCGTTGCCATAGGAAAACTCCCCGCGAATCGGCACGCCGTCCGAGCCCACCAGAAAGGCGGTCGAGACGTCGAGGTCCTCCGGCGGAGTGCCCTGCTTGTATACGCGGAACCGTAGCATCGCGAGGATGATAGGGTGCAGGCAGGGGGAGCGTCAAAGATGGATTTCCCGCGCGAGCTCCCTCAGCCGGGTTTCGACACGCCGCGGAGCCCGCCGCTTACCCCGGGCGCCGCTCCACTTCGCTCAAATAGGCGAGCGTCCGGTCGAGCTCGCTCTTGTACTGCCGCACCCGCAGCAGGCTCTTCACCCGCGTCAGCAGTTCGAGCTTGTTGATGGGCTTGGTCAGGAAATCATCGGTGCCGCTTTCCACCCCGCGCTCGATGTCCCCGAGTTCATTGAGCGCCGTCACCATCAATATCGGAATGTCGCGCGTCTTGGGGTCCGCCTTCAACCGCCGACAGACCTCAAAGCCGCTCATCCGCGGCATCATGATGTCGAGCAGGATCAAGTCGGGCTTGACCTTGGCGACCTTTTCAAGCGCATCGACGCCATCGACCGCCACGTGCGTGGTGCAGTTGAGCGTCTCGAGGTAGGCGAGCATCAACTCCACGTTCTGCGGGACGTCATCGACCACCAGGATCGTCGATGTGGGAAACTGCGTATCCTGCGATGAAACGGCGGCGGGTTGCGTGGTCATGGGCGTCTCCTTCACCCGACGTTATACCACGAGCCCGCGACGCCGCCACCACCCCGCGCGCGGCCGTCAAGGCATGCGCAAGGTACGTATGGGCCACGCGCGGGGGGAGGGCGTGCCAAGCTATGGCCACATCATCGACCCGCATGCAGGGCTCAATGGAGGAGCTGCCACGCGCCTTGCGGCGCGAGTGGGTCCCTGAACCCGCAAGGAGCGGTCAACTTGCAGTCAGCGTGTGGGCGGCCGCGGCCTCAGGCCAGCGGGTCATTGCGCGATTGATCGCTCAACATCCGTTTGCTCTGCAGCCGCGCCTGCTTGCCCTTGGCGAAGCGGGTGTTGCCGATGCCGATCTTGTGGGAACGAACTTTTGCGCCGGAAGTGCGACGGTGGGGCATGGTGATTCTCCGAAAGGACTCGTGGAGAAGTTGGAAACCATTTCCTCTCGCAATTTCCCAGACTGCACAAATGCATCAAGGAATGCAATAGCAATGTCGGCGGATTCTGGAAATCTATAAACATTTTTCGAGAAAAATAAAGCGGCCTTACCTCCGCTCCGCCGCCCCTCCACCGGGGGCTGGCCGCTGATAGGTCTCCGTCGGACCGAGATACGTCTCCTGCGACGTCGGCGCGGATGCCCCGGTCGTCAGATACAGCTTCTCCAGCACCACCCCCGGATCCACCATCCGCAGCTTCAGGGTGTGATAACCGCTCGCCCCCACTTTCACCGCCGCCCGCACGCGCCGCGCATTGTCCTTCACCGTCGTCTCCCAGTCCCGATTTCCATTTTGCGCATTGA
The DNA here is from genome assembly GCA_937901265.1 of uncultured Phycisphaerales bacterium. GTDB lineage: Bacteria > Planctomycetota > Phycisphaerae > WQYP01 > WQYP01 > CALCHA01. The sequence goes on along the minus strand of CALCHA010000439.1, from coordinate 6,354 downwards.
ACGTCGCCGGCACGGCCGTCACGAGCTGGGGCGGCTCAGCATCCAGCGACACCGCGAGGCGCAGTCCCCGGCCAGGCACGGCATTCAAGCTCGGGGAAAGCACGCTCGTCAGGGTGTAGTCGCCGCTGTCGAAAAAGTAAATTCGGTACTCGAGCGTGGGCCCCTGCGCCGGCGGAACCACCGAAGCGGCGGTCATCGGCAGAGGCGTCATCCCCGACAGGGTCCGGCCATACCCCTCGATTTTCTCCCACCGCACCCCGTCCACCGCGCTGCGCCCCGTAAAGTGCTCCACCTCCACCGACACCCGCCCCCACGTCTCGACAAAGCCCTCCAGCGTGTCCGGCCGCACGTCGCTGGGATTAAACGCCGCCAGCCGAAACGTCTGTTCCACCGTTCCGTCTCCCACGCGGATCTCCGCGGTGGCGGTGCCACGCGGCGCCTGATCCCAGTCCACATCGACCACCACTCGCTCCTCTTTGGCAAAACTTCCCGCGCTCTTGCTCAGCCGCACCCAGGGCATTGACGCGCTCGCCGTGAACGCAACGTTTCCACTCCCGCGATTGAACAGCTCCAGCGTCCGCTGCTGCTTGTTAAAACAATCCACCGGCAACAACGTCGCCTCCCCCTTGCCCGGCCCCACGTCCGTGCTGCCCTCCATCGCCACGCCAAGGCTCGGCTCCGCCAGCGGCGTTACGGTCTGTGTCGGCGGCATCACACTGCGCGGCGGATCCTGCCACGTGGTGTAGCCGATGTGCACCTGGTCCATAAAGTGGTCCCACTTTCCCCCCGCCAGCTTGTGGTTGTAGTCGGCCATCAAGTCGGCATCTCTCTGGAACAGCTCGGCCACCTTCACCGCCAGATCATTGGCACTTGCCCGCCCCTGTTGCGCATAAAGTCCATTCAACCCGGCTGCCACATAGAGCTCATTCAGGTTCGCGCAGGCCTTCACGGGAAAGAGCACCATCTCGTAAAACGCATCCCGCCGGTCCGTCGGAAGTGCCGCGTAAATCCCCTCCGCCTTCTTCTCCAGCGCCCGCCACTCCGCGACCACGCCTTGCGCTTCGCCCATCACCAAACTATACGTCCGCGGCTCGAGCAACTCCGGCTTCCGCCGCCCGTTATAGAGCCCGTAGGCTGACAAAACCTCCGCGATTTCTCCCGCATGCTCCGGCCCGAATTGCTCGGCGGCCCACTGCCGCGTGAACGCCTCAATGTTCCCATTGGTCAGACTTCCACTGTCCCACCCCAAATGCATGAAGTAATCGATCGGCAGCTCCAGGCCCTTCAAATGTCCCACGTTTACGATCCATATGCGATCCGCTCCATACGCCTTGGCAAGAGACATCTCTTCCCAGACCTTCGGCAGCGGATTCGTGTTCACCCACTTGTAATTCCGCGGTCCACCCACATAGTCAAAGTGATAGTAAACCCCCGCCCCGCCAGGCCGCCCCCGTTCGTCCGCCGTCGGCACGCGCCGCAGATTCCCCCAGTTGTCGTCCGTCCACAAAATCGTCACGTCGTCGGGCACTCGAAAGCCCGCGTTGTAATAGTCCAAGACCTCCTTGTAGGGACACCACAACTGCGGCACCTTCGCCGGATTTGGATTGAGGTTCTCCCCAATCAGCTTTCGCTGCGCGGCGATGATCTCCTTCAGCAGCTCCATCGACTGCTCCCGGGTGCCCCCGGGAATCATCGGCGTGTCGTTGGCCCCGCGCAGCCCGATGGTGAGAATCGACTCATAGTCCTTGTTGCGTACAATTCCCTCTTTCCAGAAATCCTGCAGCGTGGGCGCATCCGTGAAATAGTTCCAGGATTGCCGATGCCGCCGATCCCACTCTTTCTGTGCCCGCAGCATCGGTTCCTGATGCGACGTCCCCATCACGATCCCATAGGTATCCGCCAGCTTCGCATTCTCCGGATCGTCCTCGTTGAACGCATTGTTCCACATGGCCGGCCACAGATAGTTGGCCTTCAGCCGCAGCAGCAGCTCAAAGACATGCCCATAGAACTCATGGCCATAATTCGCCACATTCGGCAAGTTTTCCGCCGTGCCATATTTCTCCCGCACCCAGTTTGTCAAATCGGGGGCCTCATCATTGATGAAAATTCCCCGGTACTTCACCGAAGGCTCCCCCTGCCGATACATGCCCGGCTTGATCAACAGGGATTCATGGTGTTGCGCCGGAACATCCGCCCAGAAATACCAGGGCGACACCCCGATCGTTTCCGACAGATCATAAATTCCGAAGATTGTCCCGCGCTTGTCCGATCCCGCAATCACCAGTCCCGATGCCACGCCGGGCAGCGGATTTTCCACCGTCTGAATGATGAAGGATTCCCACTTCCCGCGCAGCCCCGACACATCCATTTTCCCCGCCGCCACCAGGGCATCCACCACCTTCGACTTCCCCACGGTTCCGATGATCACCACCGGCCCGCTCAAGTGCTCGCCCGTCGTCACCAGCGCCGCGTCGCGCGACGTCACCCGATGCACATCCCCCTGCAAATCCTTCGCGGCGCGCATCACCCCCGGCCAGTCCCCAGCGTCCACCAGCAGCGTCGCCGCCCCGGCCCTGTCCGCCAGCACAAAATCCCCCGCCGCCCCGGTCTCATCCAGATACCGCGCCGCCTGCAACCGCATCGGCGACAGCACCAGCGCGACCGCGATGATCCACCAGCGACCCATGCGACCTCCAGTTCATCCGCCCCTCACTGGGCAACGATCCGCACCCGCTGCGATTGCTGGCCCGGCTGTAACGAAAACGTCCCCAGCACCGCCCCGGTATCGCCGCGCGTCACCCGATAGTCCCCGAAAAATCCGCGAAACCTCGCGACCCCCGCCGCATCCGTCGTCGCCTCCGCATGCGTCGTCCACTCCGCCAGCAGCGCCTCATACCGCCGTCCCTCCTCGTTGATCGTCCAGTCCTGATCGAACAGCGCCGCATCCGCCCCGCGCCAGCTGTTGCCCGCCCAGAACACCCACATCACGATCCCCTGTACCGCCGGGTTCGCAAACGCCGTCCGATACATCACCTCCAGCTTGTCCGCGCGAGCCCCGGCATTCGCATCCGCCGCGTCAAACTCCGTGATCCAGATTGGCAGCCCCACCGCCGCGACCTCGGCCAGCCGCTGTTGCACCCGCGCCGGATGCCGCACGATGTCCTCTGCCCAGACATGCCCCTGAATCCCGACGCCGTCGATCGGCGCCCCCTGCGTCTGCAGCGCGCGTATCTGCTTCACATAGGCCGTGGTCTCCGTGTTCTTGTACGCCTGGTCCACGCTCAAAATGTTGTAATCATTCACGAACAGCTGCGCTCCCGGATCGCGCTGCCGCACCTGCTGGAACATCCATGGGACGATCCCCGCTCCCAGCCGCGAGGTGAAAAAATCCCCGTGCAGCGCCTCGTTGTCCACATCCCACGCCGTGAGCTTCCCGCGAAAGTGCGTCACCACGTCCAGACGCCGCTCCATCGCCCCGCGCAACGCCTCGCCCGTCAAGGGCTGCAGCCATGCCTGCTGCCACTTCGCGACTTCCCAGAACACATTGTGCCCGCGCACCGGGATTCCGTTTGCTGCGCACCATGCCAGCAGCGCATCCGCATCCCGATAATTCACCCGCCCCGCCGCCCCCTCGTTGGAATACCACTTCGTCTCGTTCTCAAACACCGCACAATTGAAGTGTTGCTTGAACGCCTCCTGCCACTTTGCATTCCCCAGGAACCCCCGGCTGATCGCCCCGCCGAACGGAAACGCATGGCTCGTTTGTTCAATGTTCAGAGGCACATTCGCCAGCGCCCGCCCCGATCCATCCACCACCGTGATCTGCGCATCCCCTTTCCGATAGCGCTCAATATGCGCATTGACGCCCTCCCGCCACCGCGCCGGCTCCGACGCACACCCAGCCAGCATCGCCAGCAACAACACCCCGCCGCCAACCACTGCGTTCGTCATCCGCATGCACGATCCTCGCTACTGAGCCCGCGCCGTTTTTACCCGCCGGCAGGGGGGTTCCGCAATCGCGCCCTCGTACCACGGGCCTGGACGCTGCGCAGCGCCCACACGAGGTGTGGTTCCCGATTCGGGCGGGCAAAGGCGTGGGAGCGGTCATCGACGATTGGCCACAAGTGCCAGATTTCTCCGGTGCCTTCGAAGGCTTTTCCCTTCGCGGATACACATAGGGAAAGCACGGAGGCGCGGAGACATGGAGGGACGGAGACGACGACGACGTTGACGACGAAATTAATCAAAATTCAGGTAAAGGGCGGGGGGGGAGGCGTCTCCCGTCCTCCGTCCTCCATCCCTCCGCGCAAATGCCAAAGGCGCGCCCCAACTGCAACCTCTCATGGGAAACAAAAAGGACGACCGATCCAAGTCGAACCCTTGGCACGGGCCCCTCCTTCGGACCAAGGCGTCGTCATCCCGATCCCCACGCGTCAGTATGGGATCGCGGGCCCACAGGAGAATGTTGCCAGGGGCGATCGCGACCCGAAAGATGGACTGCCCCCCCACAAACGGATTTCACGCCCCCTATTCCCCCTCCACCTGCACCCCTGATACAATCACCCGCTCAATTTTCCGCCGGCCCATGGCCCGCCGGCGATAGCGTCGCGCCGGGAAACCGGCAGCCACTTGTTCGTTGATTGTTGAGGGATACATGACGGGTACGGTCGCATCCTCCGCGGAAATTCGTAAGCAGTTCATTGACTTCTTCGTGCAGCGCCACGCGCACACCTTTGTGCCCTCTTCACCGGTCGTGCCCCATGACGACCCCACGCTCCTTTTCACCAACGCCGGCATGAACCAGTTCAAGCCCTTCTTCCTGGGCACCGAAAAGGCCCCCGCCGCGTGGCACAAGCGTGCCGCCAATACCCAGAAGTGCATCCGCGCCGGCGGCAAGCACAACGACCTCGACGACGTCGGTCGCTCCCGCCGCCACCACACCTTCTTCGAAATGCTGGGGAACTGGTCCTTCGGCGATTACTTCAAACAGGGCGCCATCGAAATGGCCTGGGAACTCCTCACCAAGGTCTGGCGCCTCGATCCGCGCCGCCTCCACGTCTCCTGCTACGAAGGCTCCGCCGGCGTCCCGCGCGACGAAGAAGCCGCCGACATCTGGCGAAGAGTCGCCGACTGGTCGCAGTATGGCCTGAAAAATGAAGACCACATCCATTACTTCGGCAAGGACAACTTCTGGGAGATGGGCGACACCGGTCCCTGCGGCCCCTGCACCGAAATCTACGTGGACCGCCGCCCGCCCGACGAAGTGCTCGCCGATCTCAAGGCCGGAAAACGCGCCCCGGTCAACGCCGAAGACCCGCGCGTCATGGAAATCTGGAACAACGTCTTTATCCAGTACAACCGCGACGCCGCCGGAAAACTCACCACGCTTCCCGCCCAGCACGTCGACACCGGGATGGGCCTCGAACGCATCTGCCAGGTGCTGCAGAACAAGGATGACAATTACGCCACCGATCTTTTCACGCCGCTCTTTGAGGAACTCTCCAAACTCACCGGCATCATCTACACCGGCAAGTTCCCGCGCACCAACGCCGCCGATCCCGTCGCCGAGGCCGCCGACGCTCAGCTGCGCCACGACATCGCCTTCCGCGTGATCGCCGACCATCTCCGCTGCCTGGTCTTCGCCCTGACCGACGGGGCCGTTCCCTCCAACGAGGGCCGCGGTTACGTCCTTCGCCGCATTCTCCGTCGCGCCGTTCGCTTCGGCCGCCAGCAGCTCAACCTGCGCAACCCCTTTCTCCACGGCCTCGTCCCGATCGTCGTCGAGACCATGGGCGACATGTTCCCCGAACTCAAAGCCAACCCCAGCCACGTCATCGACATCGTCCACGATGAGGAAATCTCCTTCAGCAAGACCCTCGACCGCGGCATCGGCCTCTTTGAGCAGGCCGCCAACCACGCCAAGTCCAATGGCGAAAACCAACTCATCATCTCCGGCGAAGACGCCTTCCGGCTTTACGACACCTTCGGCTTCCCCATCGATCTCACCCGCATCATGGCTGAGGAACGGGGTATGAAGGTTGACCTCGAGGGATACGAACAGGAAATGAAACTGGCCCAGGAACGCGCCCGCACCGGCGGCAAAGACACCGCCGCCGCCGCCGTTTACGACCTCCCTCCCAACATCCTCGACGAACTTCACAAGCTGCATGTGCACCCCACCGACGACTCCTTCAAGTTCAAACATGGCCCCATCCGCGCCACCCTGCGCGCCATCTGGAACGGCTCCGACCTCGACCAGACCACCGACGCCTCCGACGCCCGCGCCAACGAAAAGGTCGCCCTCCTCCTCGATAAAACCAACTTCTACGCCGAAATGGGCGGCCAAATCGGCGA
>CALCHA010000438.1 GCA_937901265.1 uncultured Phycisphaerales bacterium | reverse complement strand
TGCATGCTGGGGCTGCAGTTGTCGCTGAAGTGGTCGCGGACGATCGTGGCGGTGATGGCGTCGGTGGCGGTGCTGGCGGGGATCTGCGGGGTGCTGGGGGTGTGCGGATTCACGGCGGCGGCGAAGCTGTCGGGGTTCGGGGTGTTTGTGTCGGCGTTTTCGCCCTACACGGCGTTGTGCGTGCTGGTGAATCCGCAGGAGATGGCGGCCTCGGCGTTCGGGCCGGGGGGCACTTTCGAGGGCGATGCGCCCGAGTGGGCGGGACGGCTGCTGCTGGTGGTGGCGATCCTGATGGCGTCGCTGACCTACTGCCTGATCGTGTGGGGGATGTACCGCTCGATGGTGAAGAACTTCGACATGATCATTCGGCGGCAGCATCAGTAAGCCGGCGTTTTTCGAGAGGGGACGGCGGGGGATTTTATTTTTACTTGTCGACCATTCGGATATATAAGGATGTTCAGTATCGCGCGGGTGGGTTTGGTCGGGTGACCGATATCCCGCGCGGCGTGGCTTTGGGAAGCGGTGCTCGATGCGTTTTTATGCGGTGGCGGTGGCGGGGATGTTGATGGCGGCGGTTGCAGGGTCCGCACGGGCGGGCACCTATTCCAACGTTTACGTGTTTGGCGACAGCCTGTCGGACAATGGCAATGTGGCGGAGGGACTCTACCAGCAGAATTTGCCGAACCCGCCCGGTTTCAACAACAGCTTCACCAATGGGCCGGTCGCGGCGGCGGTGCTGGCGAGCGATCTGGGCGTGACGCTGCGGCCGTCGCTGTGGGTGACGGGCTTTCAGGACACGCACAATTTGTACAACGGGCCGAGCTTTGTGCCGGGCACGAACTATGCGGTCGGCGGGGCGACGGCGGCGAGCACTTCCGTCGGCGGATTCGCGGGGATCAACTTGCCCCAGCAAGTCGCGGCTTACGGGGCGCTGACGGGCGGGACCGCTGACCCCACTGCGCTTTACACGCTCATGATCGGCTCCAACGATGTGGTCAACGCGGCGACCGGCGGCAGCGGCACGGCCGCGCTGACCAGCGGCGTGCAGACCGAAATTGGCACGATCCAGGCGCTGGCCGCGGCCGGGGCCCAGCATTTTCTCGTCGTCAACGTCCCCAACATCGGCGTTACGCCGGAGTTTGCCCAGAACAATCCCACGCTGGCGGCCACCGCTACAGCCTACAGCCAGACGTACAACGCGCAGCTCCACGCGGGGCTTGCCACGCTGGCGCTGGGGGGCACCGACATCCACGAATTCGATTTGTACAGCTTGAGCAGCTCCATCCTTGCCAATGCCGCCAGCTATGGCCTCACCAACACCACCGATCCCTACTACCTCAACACGCCGCTGTCGGGCACGACCGGGGTGGTGACTGACTCGATCGAGCACTATGCCTTCTGGGATGAATTGCATCCGACGGCAACGGTGCAGGCGCTGTGGGGAAGCGCCTTGGCGGGCGCGGTGAATGTGCCGGAACCGGCGTCGCTGGGGCTGATGGTCGGCGGGCTGGCGGTGCTGCTTCGCCGCCGGCGCTGATGGGTCCGGGCACGCCGGGCGCTGCCGGGGGATCACGGGAGTTTATTTCGGTGGGCGGTATCGCATACACTCAGCGTGCTTATGACGACCACCCTTCCGCAGCCTCCGGAAAGCAACCTGTCGCCGCGGCTCACCGCCCTGGCGCGTGAGGAGACCCTCACGACGATTCCGCGGCGCTACCGCTCGCTGATCCGCAAGGTGCGAACCTTCGAAACCCACCTCGTCTCCCTGACCGATGCACAGCTGCGCGAGTACCTCCACGACTTGCGCGGCAAAATCCGCACAGGCGATTCGATGGATAGGCACCTGCCCGCGGTCTTCGCGGCGGTCTGTGCGGCGGCACGGCATCATCTGAATCTGCGGCCCTACCACGTGCAGCTCATCGGCGGCCTGGAACTGCACAAGGGCCGGATCGCCGAAATGGCCACCGGGGAAGGCAAGACGCTGGTCGCCTCGCTGCCGGCCGTGCTCAACGCGATCAACGGGCGGGGCGTGCACGTGATCACGGTGAACGATTACCTGGCGCAGCGCGACGCTGAGACCCTCAAGCCGTTGTACACGGCGCTGGGGCTTTCGGTGGGCGTGGTGGTGGCGGGTCTGGCGGATGATGCCCGCCGCGCGGCCTATCTGTGCGACATCACGTATGGCACCAACAAAGAGTTCGGCTTCGACTATCTCCGCGACCAGATCAAATTCCACGCGCGCACGCGGCAGCAGAAGATCGATACGCTGGCGCTGCTCAATCGCCGGGAAACCACCGAACCCGTGCAGCGGGCGCTGAACTTTGCGATTGTCGATGAAGCCGACTCCGTGCTGGTCGATGAATCGCGCACGCCGCTGATCATCGCCGGGCCGACCGGGCCCTCGCCGCTGGCCTGGGCGTATCAGTGGGCGAACCAACTGGCGGTGCGGCTGCGTGCGCGGCACGATTTTGAGTATGAGCCGCAGAAGCGGAAGCTGGAGTGGACCGACGATGGCCTGAAGCGGCTGCAGAAAATTCTTTCGGAGAGCAACACTCCCTCGCTGGTGGCGGAGTCGTGGCAGACGCTGGTGCTCAACGCGCTGCGGGCGCGGTGGCTGTTCCTCAACGAGCAGCATTACGTGATCACGCAGGATGCCCGGAAGGGGCCGGAGGTCATGATCGTCGACGAGTTCACCGGTCGCCGCATGCCGGGGCGGACCTGGTCGGAGGGTTTGCACCAGGCGGTGCAGGCGAAGGAGAACCTGCCGATCCATGCCCCTTCGCCGACGCTTGCGCGGACCACCTACCAACACTATTTTTCGCTCTACAAAAAGCTCTCCGGCATGACCGGCACGGCCGCCACGGAAGCGTATGAGTTCAAGAAAGTGTACAAGCTTGCGGTGGTAAAAATTCCCACGCATCGCCCGGTGGCGCGCATCCGCCACGCGGACCGCGTGTTTCGCACCGCCCGGGAAAAGTGGTCGGTGGTGGCGGATGAGGTGGAAAAGATTATTTTCAAGGGGCGGCCGGTGCTGGTGGGGACGCACTCGATCGAGGACTCCGAGACGCTGTCGCGGATCCTCACCACGCGCGACGTCACCCACCAGATTCTCAACGCCCGGCCCGAGAACGCCGGCAAGGAGGCCGATATCGTGGCCCACGCCGGCGAACTGGGGATGATCACCATCGCCACCAACATGGCGGGCCGCGGGACGGACATCAAGCTGGGCCCCGGCGTGATGGAATTGGGCGGTCTGCACGTCATCGGGACGCAGCGGCATGAATCGCGGCGGGTGGACAACCAGCTCGTCGGCCGCTGCGGCCGGCAGGGCGACCCGGGCTCGGCGATTTTCATGATCTCGCTGGAGGATCCGATTCTGCAGCATTTGCTGTCGCGTAAGACGCTGATCCGCATCCGCCGCAGGGCCGCGGGATTGTGGGGGCGGGATATCGGGTCCTGGTGGACGACGGCGCTGTTCGCGCGGGCCCAGCGAAAAGTGGAGTCGATGCACTATCGGCAGCGGCAGCAGCTGATGGAATATGAGGACTGGCTGAACCAGGTCTACTTCCAGATGGGCGGAACGTAACGGGGAGGGGGGGCGCAGTAGCCCGGGGGGCTGGTGCCGCGGCTACAAAAACGGCCGCCCGGCTCAGCCGTTACCCGCCCTCCGCGATGTTTTTATGGCGGCCTCTTCCCCCATCCAGCCGTCGCGCCTATTATCTTTTCGACGCACTTCGGGTTGTCGGATTATGTTGCCTCTCCCTCTTATCCCCGCCACCACGCATGATGTGGGCCTCTTCGCCCTTCGAGCGCCCCCGGGTTGGACGCTGCAGCGGCTCACGGAGGATACCTACGTGTTGTCCGACGCCCGCCAGGAGATCGCGCTCACGCTCCTGATCGCCCCCTACACCAGCACTGCCAAGGCACCGCAGAGCCACGACCTTCATGCCGAGATGCAGGCATGGGTCGCCCGTCACCCCTACGTCAAAGTCAAACGGGAACCGCGACTGCTGGAGCGCGAGCTTCACCCGACCCTCGCCACCGTCGGCGTGCAAAAGCTGCGGACCGAAATCCCCTGGTACCTGCGGCCCTTTCGTACAGCGCCGACCCTGCTGTGGCGGTTTTATGCCTTGCTCGGCCCGCGCGCGGCCCTGCTGGCCAGGGCCGCGGGGCGACCGGCTGTCCTCGAGGAGTTCGCCCCGCTGCTGGACCGCATCGTTGGATCCCTGCGGCTGCCGGCGTCGGAGCTGCTCACCGGCCAGAGCTTCACCAGTGCGGTGCTTGCGCTGGCGAAGAATCGCTTCCCGGACGCCACCCTCGCGGTCGAGGACGATGAGACCCTGCGGATCGGCGGTTCACCGATCTCGCTGCGCTCGTTGCGACTGCGTTACCTGGAAGCGCCTTCGCAGCTTCCCGCGCATGCGCGCAATTTCTTCGGCGGGCTGGCCACGCAGCTGCCCGCCGGCGACCTGGTGCATGATTGGTCCGCCGCACGCGACGCCATGATGCCCGTGCTCCTGACGCCGGCTGCCCTGAACAACGCGACCGACCGCTTGATGTCAGAGCAGTGGATCAACCACCTTTCGGTGGGCTATGTGCTGGAGCGGCCCGGCGATCCGGAGCGGCCGATCACCTCGGCCGACGCGCATCACTGGGGGGTTTCGGTCGACACGCTGCATGATCAGTCGCTGAGCAATCTGATTCGGCGCTCCAAGGACCAGACGATGCAGGGGCAGAAGAACGACGATTACACGATGCTGGTGCTGGCCGCCCCGGATCGGCACAACGCGGCGCGCATCCTGCTGCCGGAGTTTTACAGCCGCCTGCGGCAGCATCTCGGCGGGACGTTTTATGCGGCGGCCCCGTCGCGCGAGCTGCTGGTCGCCTTCACCGCCACCGGCGACGATCTGCGCGAGCGCTTGCGCCGGCAGATCGCCGAGGACTACTCGCACGCCAAGGATGCGCTGTCGGACAAGCTGTTTTTGGTAACGCCTGATGGCATCGCCGGCGACCCGGACGAGGCAGAAGATCTCGTGTTTTGAGGCGCGTGGGGGCAGAGCGGGCGCAGGGCTTCGAGCGCGCGGCAGCGGGACGCCCATGCCCGGTGCATCGACGTCCCACCCCACGAGCGTCCTCAAAAATCAATTGGTTTTCTTACCGCCGCCGCCGTCCCAGCAGGGCAAGCGTTCCCAGGCCGAGCAGGCCTAGGCTGGCGGGCTCGGGGGTCGAAACGAATTGGACCGTGTAAACCGGAGAGTCGGCAAAGACGCCGTAGGTCGCGGCGAGACCGTTGCTGGCGTTGAGATCGAAAAGCTGGAAGGAGACGTTGTAGACGCCGGGATCGCTGAAGGCCCAGTGCTGACCGTGCCAGTGGTTGCCGGTGGGCACGCCGTTGTCGAGCGGCCCGAGGTCGATGGTTCCATTGATCAGCGAGGTGTAACCGCCGCTGCCGTCGGGAACGATGGAGGCGGTGATGGTTTGATCGGCGAGATTGCCCTCATCCACCCCCGCGTCCTTGGGCGGAGCGGTGATGAGCCAGGTGAGCGTGGTGGTCGGCGATCCACTCACCGCCGTGATGCTGGTGATGCGGATGCCCACCTCGTGGTTGACGATGTCGGAAGAAGCCTGGCCAAAATTTTCGAGAGTGGTGATGGTGGGGGCGCTGACGGCGATGCCCGGCAGGTAGGCGTCGGGCACCCCGGTGGCGGCAAATTGCTCAGACAGCAGCAGCTTTCCGTCGACCACGTTGAAGCTTCCCGCGCTGGGCTGGAAACTCAACTGAGTGCCATTGGCGTCAACATACAGGTGCACATGGGCACCCCACGAGGTGCCCGCCAACATTCCCACCGCCACCGCCATCAACATGGAAGTCATTTTCATGAATAATTCCTGGTAAAAAGCCTGAATAAAATACGCTTGAGGAAGGTCTTCACCTGGCGACGGCCGGATCAAAAAAGCTCGCCGCCGGGGAGAACGTGCGTTTGATCTGGGTCCACGATTTCGTTTCCACATGGCCATCGACGTACAGGTAGTTGGCCGCGTCCTGATGGCGCTGCACCGCGATGCCCTCCTCGAGGAAATCGTCGGGGCGTGCGAAATCATCCTGCGCGGTGACATGCACGTGGTCGGCCCCGTTGCTCGTTTCCACCACAAACACGGTCAGCATCGGCCGCGTGACCAGCGTGGTTTTGACGTAGGGTTGTGGAGGGACCATGTAGTCGTTGGTGGAGTAGCTGGTGGAGTTCAGCGTCGGGTTCAGGAATCGCGGATCTTCGGGGCAGGCGCGAGCTTTGGCGTTGAGGCCGTAGGGCACGAGGGTGCTGAGCCAACCGCTGGTGTCGGCGGTGGAATGGCTGGGGCGGGGAAAGAGCTGCTCGTTGTCCTGCTCGTAGAGCCACATGGCAACGCCGATCTGCCGCATGTTGCTCTGGCAGACGACGGCCTTGGCACGCTTTTTGGCGCGGCCCAGGGCGGGCAGCAGGATGGCCATCAGGAGGGTGATGATCGCGATGACCACGAGTAATTCGATGAGGGTAAACCCCGCCGCGAGCCCCGGCGATGTGCCGGGGCGATGCCCATGCGCACGCATGGTGTCTCCGATCGGGCGGCACCGCGCGGCACCGCCTTTAATATGTACGCAATGTCACTTTACGACGTGAACTCCGCCGCCCCCGGCGGCGCTCGACTTCCCACCGGGAGGCCCGGTTCCACCCCATAGACCACGGCCGTGCCGTCGCGCATCAGGGCCCACGCCAGCACTCCCACGTTGGGCATCAACAGCACGATGGCAGGCGCGATCGACAGGTGGGACGCCATGTCGCAGATGGCGCAGTTCTTCGACTTGTCGATGGGAAGGCCCCTGTCCCCCGTTTTTCCATCGGAGCTCCTCTCGAGGAGCGAGCACATGGGGCAGGTGACGGCCGGTCCGCGCGCCAGCGAGTCTGGCGCGACGACGGGAATCATCCCGCGCGTGTGGGCGGGGATGACGATTCCCGTCCAGAGGAGCCAGAAAGCGGCCATGAAAAGTTTAAGAAATTTTTCACGCACAAAGAGCAGTATGCACATTGGCCAGCGCCGCACAATGGGCGTTTGTCGCAGGAACGACTTTGTCGGATTGTCTCGCGTCTTATTCGAGGATGCCCAGCTGGACGAGGATCCATTCCTGCTTCATCGTCATGAGCTCGACCAGGTCACGGCGTGCCGCGGCAAGGTCGCTTTCGGCGGACGCCCGCTGCTGGCGCAGGGCTTGAAGGTCGACCCGGACTTCGCCATTGGTCATGGGGGGCTCGTCGAGGTCGTTGATGCGGACAGGTTTGTTGATTTCATCGAGGGCCCGCTGCTTGTCCATCACAGCGACGAGGCGCGGCTTGATGATGTCCCACTCTTCGTCGGTCGAACCGAGGGCTTTGCCGATCTGATCCTCGTAGCTCAACCGCGGGCTGCGGGCGGAGACCATGACGGCGGCACCGTCGGGCTTGATGTAGCCGGTGACGGTCTGGCCGGCCTTGAGGACTTCGGACCAGGTGGAGGGCTGGCGATCCATTTGGAACTGGGTGTAGCCGTCGGTTTTGACGTTGGTGTTGGTGCCGTTGTTGTCGGAGACGACCACGGCGCCGGCGGGCTGACCTGGCAGCGTC
>CALCHA010000437.1 GCA_937901265.1 uncultured Phycisphaerales bacterium | reverse complement strand
GGCTTCAGCGACGAATCGAAAACCATCGAAGCCCTGCGTGCCGGTATTGCGGACGTCATCCCCAAGGCCGGCGAATACCTTGATTACCTGCCCGAAGCCGTCTCCCGGGTGCTCGCCCAGACGCGCGACCGCCAGGCCGCCGCGCAAGCTGAAATATTCCGCGAACGCGAAGAACATTACCGCCTCATGGCGGAGGCCCTTCCCCAGCTCGTCTGGACATGCCGCCCCGACGGCCAAGCCGATTTTCTCAGCAAGCAGTGGGTTGAATACACCGGCATCCCGGAAATCGAGCAGCTGGGCCTGCAGTGGCTCGACTGCGTCCTGCATCCCGATGACCGGCAAAGGACCCTCGACGCCTGGCTTGCCGCCGTTCGCGGGGACGCCCCCTACGACATCGAATACCGCCTGCGCCGCGCTGATGGCATGTACCGCTGGTTCAAAGTCCGCGGCGTGCCCATGCGCGACGACCGCGGCCGCATGACCAAATGGTTCGGCACGTGCACCGACGTCGACGACCAGCGCCGCGCCCTCGAAGAGCGCGAACGCCTGCTCGCCGCCGAACAGCTCGCCCGCCGCCAGGCCGAGGAGGCCAACCAGGCCAAAGACCGCTTCCTGGCCATGCTCAGCCACGAATTGCGCACCCCCCTCACCCCCGTGCTCGCCGCCGCCGAGCTGCTAGAACGCGCTCCCGAGCTCCCGCCGAGCCTCCTCTCCGACGCCCAGATCATCCGCCGCAACGTCGAACTCGAGGCACGGCTGATCGACGACCTCCTCGACCTCACCCGCGTCTCCCGCGGCAAGCTGCAGCTCACCCTGGAGACCGTGGACGTCCACGCCGCGATCCGCTCCGTCATTGAAATCTTCCGTGCCGATATCGAGGCCAAACAGCTCCACCTCTCCCTCGAACTCCACGCCACGGCCCACCACGCCAGCGCGGATCATGCGCGCCTTCAGCAGATGCTCTGGAACCTCATCAAAAATGCCGCCAAGTTCACCCCCGAACGCGGCACCATCCGTGTCCTCACCCGCAACCAGCCCGCCGACGCAGAGCCGCTGCTGCTTATCGATATCATCGACACCGGCATGGGCATCGAAGCCGACCAGCTGCAGCGGCTGTTCACCGCCTTTGAACAGGGGGGCGAACGGATCACCCGGCAGTATGGCGGCCTGGGCCTGGGCCTGGCCATCACCAAGGCTCTCGTCGAATTTCACAATGGCACGGTTAATGCCGCCAGCGATGGCCCCGGCCGGGGTGCGACCTTCACCCTCAGCCTGCCCACGGTGCCCGCACCAAAGCCCCGCGACGCAGGCCCCGTGCATGCCCCCATTCGCCCCGCGCGCTCCCTCCGCATTCTGCTCGTGGAAGACCACCCCGACACCGCCCGCGTGATGGAACGCCTTATCCGCTCCATCGGCCACTACGTCGAAATGGTGGGCTCCGCCACCGCCGCCGTCCAACGCATGCGCGATGGCACCTTCGACCTCCTCGCCAGCGACCTGGGGCTGCCCGACGGCAGCGGCTTTGACCTCATCCGCGCCGTCCGCGTCTTCTCCGCCGTCCCCGCCATCGCTCTCTCCGGCTTCGGCATGGAAGAGGATGTCCGCCGCTGCATCGACGCCGGCTTTAACGCCCACCTCACCAAGCCGGTCAACATCGCGCGGCTTGAGCAGCTCATCGACCACATCGCCGGCGCGGCATCTCCCCCCACCCCCGCGGCTCCCCCCGTTCCCGCCGCCCCCTGAAACCCTGCCCTCACAGCAGTGGGTTGATCACCATCCCGGTCGCCAGCTTCGGATAGAAGAAGGTGCTCTTCTGCGGCATCAGCTCGTTGGCATTGCACAGATCCCGCACCGCCGCCAGCGGCGTCGGCTGCAGCAGGAATCCCACCCGGTACTCCCCGCTGCGGCAAAGGGCTGCGACCTCGTGGGCATCGTGCGGAAACGCCCAGGCCATGGGTGCCTCCGGACTCCCGAACGCCGGCGTCACGATTCGCTCAAAGACCAGGTGCTGCAGAATCGCCACGTCCAGTTGCCGCCATGCCGCCGATTTTCCCGCCAGCGCCGGATCCTCCGCAAATCCGCCCAGGGGATCGTCGTTCGCGGGGCGAAACACCACCGCCGCGTCTTCCACCGGGTCATACACGCCGATCGCGTGGGGCCCATACCCCGGCAGTTCGCGCTCCAGCTGCCCCAGCGAATCGCCGCGGAATTTGGTCTCCACGATCTGCCCCAGCTTCTCCGCAGCCTCCTTGAACGCCTCCATGTAAAAATCTTTTAAGCTGGCCGCCGCCACCACCCGGTGCGTCGGCATGATGATCAGCCCAGGGTCCTGCAGCGCAATGAGCACAAACATGCACTGGTTCGCCGCATCATCCGGATCAAGGCCCCCCTCCCGCGCGTCGGCCACTTCCTTGCGATAGTTCAGGCAGGTGGTGTAGCGGTGATGCCCATCCGCAATGTAAAGGTGCTTCTCCGCCATCATCTTTTCGATGTCGGCGATCACCGCCGCGTCCGTCACCGCCCACAATTCCGACAACACCAGCGACTTGCCATCCTGACTCGGAAGCTCCGCCTGCGCCAGCGCCGGCGTCAGCCCCACCGCCTCGAAAAGCAGGTCCGTCACGTCGTTGCTCGGATCGTCATAAAGCCCGAACACCGGCGAAAGGTTCGCGTGGGTCGCGCGCATCAGCTTCAGCCGGTCTTCCTTGGGCCCGGAGAATGTCTGCTCGTGGGGATGAATGGTGCCCCCCGGGCCAAAGGCCTCGAGGCGCACCCGGCAGAAAAATCCCCGCCGGCGATAGGTCGTCGGGCCATGCGTGTAGGTCTGCTGATACGCATAGAACGCGGGCGCCGCATCGCGCTGCAGCACCCCTGACGCCAGCCACGCCCGCAATGTCGTGCCCGCTTCCTCATACACCGCATCCGGACCCGCATGCTTCGGCGGAATGTGCGGCAGGTCCACCGCCACGATGTTGTGCCCCTCCCGCGCCAGCAGCCGCGCCTTGTCCTCCCCGCTCAACACGTCATAGGGCGGCGCGGCAAGGGTGCTCTGCTGCTTCCGGGGATAACGAATCGCGGCAAACGGGGAGATCACGGCCATCAGGTCACCTGCAAAATAAATCGAGCGGGGCATTGTACATGCCCCCCACGCCCCTCACATCACCACCCCGATCGTCAGCAGGATATTCGCATACATGCGCTGCTCTCCCGTGGCAATCGTCAACGCCACATCCTTCGTCCCCGCCGCCTCATAAAATGCAAACCGCTCCAGCCGGGTCAAATCCAGCGTCGCGTTGCGCGCCTTGAGCAGCTTGCGGAATTCTTCAAAGATCGGCGGATCCGTCTTCATCGCATAGGGCCCCATGCGATTGGGTTCCATCACCTCCGCCAGTTCCAGCGGCACGCTGTTGGCGATCCCCGCCAGCACGTCGGTCACCGTCATGTGGTTGGGCGCGAAATTCAGAAACACCACTTCCGCGTTCGGACCGCGCTTCGTGTGGAAGGGATAGTTCCCGTCGGCAATGAGGATCTTCGAGGAGTGCCCGGCCCGCCCCAACGCTGCGAGAATCTGCGGATGCAAAATCGGCGTCTTCAACATGCTTAAGCTCCTTCGCTGGCCAAACCGCAAGCCTACCCCAAACACCCCCCGCTGAAAACGTCGGCACCTCTCCCGCCGGCCTGCTCACCCTGCCCCGCCGCCTGCGGGTTCACTTGTCGGCCGCCCTGGTCACGGCGCCCACGGCCCGCGCCCACACCGCCGGCGTCCCCGCCGGAACTTTTCCGTCCGAATTGTCCATCTCCAGCTTCACGCGGAAGAGGCCCGCGGGATCCACCGCCGGATCCACCGCGGTGACCACCCCCTCGCGCTCCACCGCCGGGTCGGTCTCCAGCTTCAGCGTCGCCTTCTCGCCCGTTGTCACCTTGCCAAACATGCTCCGGGGCAGATAAAACAGTGCGTTGAGTTTGCTCGTCTGCACCACCACCGCCACGGGATTTTCATCCGTCTGCTCCCCCGCCTGCCGATTCACCCGCAGCACCCGCCCATCAATCGGACTTTTGATGGTCATGCGGTCGAGCGTGGTCTGCTCCTCCTTCAATTTCAGCTGCGCCGCCGCCGCCTTGGCCTTTTGAAAATCAAGTTCGATTTCCGCCTGCGTGACCGCGAGCGTCTTCTGCCGCACCTCGGTCTCGCTCGCCACGCCGCTCTTTTTCACCCGCTCCAGATCGTTTTTCGCAAA
Organism: uncultured Phycisphaerales bacterium; assembly: GCA_937901265.1. Taxonomy (GTDB): domain Bacteria; phylum Planctomycetota; class Phycisphaerae; order WQYP01; family WQYP01; genus CALCHA01. Next base: position 3,401 of record CALCHA010000437.1, on the reverse strand, counting down.
ATCGATCGAGGCCTGCGCGTTGCGCACCGCCGCGTCGTTGGCCACCTCCAGCTGCGCCGCCTCCACCATCAGGACCTGCAACGCGTCATCCAGCTTGGCGATCACCTCCCCCTTCTTGACCGTCTGTCCCTCCTTGACGTCCACCTCGCTGAGCTGCCCACGCAGCGGCGAGGGCACCTCGACCCGCGCCGCCGGCTCCGTCGGTCCGCGCAGCGTCATCACGCCGTTCACCACGCTGAAGGCGCCGCTCCCGGTCCCGGCCGCCGGATCCGGCGGCAACCCGCCCGGCAACGAGCGACCGGCCCCCGGCACCGGCGGCAAGCCGCCGTCGGCCTGCCCGAATCCCGCTCCTGCCGCCGCCAGCCCCATCACAACCCCCGCCACCCACCCATTTTGCCGGATTATCCTGTGCATCGCTTGCTCCATCCGCTCAAAAAAAATGCCGCATCTTCATTGGATGCCCGCCGCCGGTTCTGGTTAGCCGCAAATCCTCCCCGCCTGAAAAAATTATCGACGCAATCGTCGAAAACGCTCCGGTGATTCCGCCTGACCGGTCCGGTGGCTGACCACCAGCGCCTCCATGGTCGCCGCCACCGCTGACAGGCGATGCTCCCACCCGCGCTGCGGGGTGGCCGGCATCTGAAAGTGCTGCAAGAATTCGCGCAGCGCCGCCGCCTCCCCGCCCGCTTCGCCCGCCGCCCGCCCTTCATCCATCCGTCGCCCGGCCGCATCGTGAAACTCATACCACCCCGCGCTGATCCGCGCCGTCCCGCCCTGCCCCAGCAGCAGCAGTGACCGCTCCTCACCCGCCGCCACGCCCCCGGCCATCCGGTCCGACAGCGTCAGGCTCGCGGCGGCATCCTCGGGAAAGCGCAGGGTCAACGCCGCCGCCCCGCTCATGTCCGCAAACGTGTCGCCCTGACCCACCGTTCCGCGAATCGACGCAAAAACCGACGTGGGTACGTCCATCAACTCGATCAACGTCGCCAGCGCATCCCACGCCAGCACGCTCAACGACCGGACAATCTCCACTCCTTCCGCGCTCGCCGCACCGCCGCTTGCCCCGGACCCGCCCCCCTCGGTCCCGCCGGGCTGCACCGCCCGCTCCTCACCGGCACGAATATCCGCCGCCTTCGCCAGCGCATGGTTGCGGCCCAGCCAGGTGCCCGATGCAAAGCGCACCGGCCGGATGAAATCCTCCGCTCCGGCCGCCTGTCGATAGCCGAACGTGCCCATCATTCGCGGCCAGACGTAGAGCAAATGGGTCCGCGCCTCCAAGGCCTCCGACAGCGCCAAGGCCTCGGCCACCGTCTCCACCGGTGGACCGACGCTCAACACGCCGATCTTCTGTCCGAGCCACCCGCGGAGCATGTCCAGGGTCAGATTCTCCGGGCGATCCAGCAGCACGACCTGCGGCGTGCGTTCGTGCGTCAGGGTCCGCAGGTCGTCATAGGCGGGCACCCGCTCCGCCTCCCCACCGCCGCCCACGGCGTCGGCCAGATCGCGCGCCAGCGCCACCGTCCGATGCCCGGCCGCGACCACTTCGATCTCCCCCGCCGCGCGCAACTCTCCCACCGCGCGCACCCACTCCCGCTGCACCGGGTCCATGCCAACCATCGCCAGGCGTACCGCCATCGATCTCCCGTCAGTGAATGCGTTGTCCAGGCTTTGCGCCGGTGTCCGGCGAAAGCACGAACACCTCCGTTCCCCCCGGACCCGCCGCACAAATCATCCCTTCGCTCGTCCCGAACTTCCCCATCGTTCGCGGGGCCAGGTTCGCACAGAAGATCACCAGCCGATTCAACAGCCGCTCCGGCGTGTAGGCTTTTTTGATCCCCGCAAGGATCGTCCGCTGCCCCAGATGCCCGGCGTCCAGCGTCAGCTTCATCAGCTTGTCTGATTTCGCCAGCACCTCCGCGGCCACCACCAGCCCCACGCGCAAATCGACCGCGGCAAATTGATCGATGTTGATCACCGGCGCCAGCGGCTCGGTGTCGGGATGCGCCGGCCCCGCCCCCGGACCGGCCGCACTCGTCGCCGGGCCCACCCCCGCCGGTTGATCCGCGACCGCCTGCGCCGGCACCGCGCCGCCACTGACCTGGCCGCCCTCCACGCTCTGACTCCGGACCTCGGGCTTTGAACTTCCCGCTTCGGTCGATTCCTGAACCATCGCGTCCACCGCCTTCATGTCCAATCGCTGTACCAGATGCTCAAACTTCCGTATCTCGTGCGGCTCCATCGCCTCTTCCACATGCCCCCACGCCTGAGGCTCGAGCGCCAGACAGGTCTCCACCTTCTCCGCAAACTGCGGCAAGATCGGCTTCAGATAAATCGTCAGAATCCGCCCCGCCTCCAACGCTGCCGTCAGCACGCCCCGCGCGTCTTCCACCCCCTGCGGCCCGCTCTTGACCATCTTCCAGGGCGCCTGGTCCTCTACATACTTGTTGGCCTTGTCGGCCAGCGCGCAAATCGTCCGCACCGCCGCCGCGAAATTGCGCCCCTCGTAGGCCGCTCCGATCTCTTCCGACGCCCCCCGTATCTCCTTGAGCAGCGGAAGCGCATCCATCGCCGACACCCCCACCTGCCCCCCCAGCAGGCGCGTCACCATCGGGGCACACCGGCTCACCAGGTTGGCCAGCTTGTTGACCAGCTCGCCGTTGATCCGCGCGGAAAAATCCTCGAACGACAAATCCAGATCCTGCGGCTCGGGCCCCAGCTTCGTCGCGTAGTAATACCGCAAATACTGCGTATCCAGGTGCTTCGCAAAGACCGACGCCTGGATGAACGTCCCGTCCCGCTTCGACATCTTCTTGCCGTTCACCGTCAGATGCCCATGCACCGCCAGCTTCGTCGGCAGCGCCATCCCCGCCGCATGCAGCATCACCGGCCAGAACATCGCATGAAAATACTGAATGTCCTTCCCGATAAAATGCCAGCGCTCGATATCCTCGCTGTTCCAGAATTCCTCCGTCCCCGCCGCACCCTCCTCCAGAAAATGCCCCAGCGACGCGAGGTACCCCACCGGCGCATCGAACCAGTTGTAAAAAAACTTCCCCTCCTCGCCCGGAATCGGAAACCCGAAAAACGGCGCATCCCGCGAAATGTCCCACGACCGCAGCGGCTCCTTGAACCAGTCCATCAGCTTGTTCTTCACCGCCTCATCCACAAACCCCCGCTCGTACAGCCCCAGCAGCATCCCCCGCGATTTCTCCAGGTCCAGAAACAGATGCCGCGAGGATTTCAGCACCGGCCGCGCGCCCGACACCACGCTCACCGGATCGATCAGCTCCGACGGATCAAACGTCTTCCCGCACACCTCGCACGAATCGCCATACTGCTCCGGCGATTTGCAGTGCGGGCAGGTCCCCTTCACAAACCGGTCCGGCAAAAAAATGTTCGCC
>CALCHA010000436.1 GCA_937901265.1 uncultured Phycisphaerales bacterium | reverse complement strand
GGTGGGGGGGTGGGGGGGGGGATGGGTGGGGGGGGGGGGGGGGGTGGCGGGCTGGGTGGCCGCATGGAGGCCGCCGCGGGCGAGGAAGAGCTGCATGGCGCGGTCGATGGGGAGGCGGATGTGGGTGGGATCACCGGGGATGGGGCCACCGGTCTGGAGGGTTTCGCGGGCGGTGTTGCGGAGCAGGGGCAGGTCCTGCCAGGGAAGCGTGGGGTGGGTGGGACTGGGCTGAAGGGGTTGATCCACGGCGACGGGTGGCAGCGCCCCGAGCGGGAAGGGGGCGGCTTCGTGACGGGCCTGACGGCGGATCTCGCTGCCGAGGAAGAAATAGAGGCAGGTGAGGATCGTCGGCAGCGTGATCACGAAGAGCACGAAAAAGATGGCGATTGCTTTGCCGTTGAGCCCGCTGGCGTGGCCGGCCTTGACCGATTCCTCAAATCCGGGGGGTTGGTCATGCATGGGCGGCCTCCTCGGCTTCGATGGAGGCGTTAATTTCCAGCGCTCCGGCGGCGGCGGCCAAACGGGCGGGGAGGAACAGGAGGAACCAGGCGAGCCAGAGCCCCCCCACCGCCAGCAGCACGACGGGGTCGATCCAGGAGATCACAAACTGCGGCCCCACATGATCGCCGGAGGGGGCGATGAGCCAGAAGGCATCGACGATGTGCAGGACAAAGAGCGTTGCGGCGATGGTGGTGAGGGTGGGGATGTAGCGCTTGGTGGCGCGGAAGAGGAGAAGGAAGAAGGGGACGAAGAAGTGGAGGACGACCAGGGCGAGGCCGACCCAGCGCCAGGGGGAGGGCTGTCCGAGGCCGCGTTGCAGGTAGTAGATGTTGTCTTCGCCGGTGTTGCCCATCCAGATGACCAGGAGCTGCATGAAGGAGACGTAGGACCAGAGGATGACGAGGGTAAGGAGGATGTTGCCGATGTCGTTGAGGACGCCCTTTTGGGCAGAGCGTTGGAGATCGGGCTGACGGTGGGTGAGGGCGAGCACGAGGATGGCGAAGGCGGTGGCGCAGAGGGTTTGTCCGGTGGTCAGGACGAAGCCGAAGGCGGTGGAGTAAAACTCAAGGTCTCGGGACATGACCCAGTCGGTGCCGGCGTGGGTCATGGTGACGAGGTAGATGATGAGGCCCGCCGCGGACCAGCCGCGGAGGGTGGAGCGGGTGCGCGGATCGCCGGTGCGTTCGATGCGTCTGGCGAGTCCGAGCTCGATGAAGGCCAGGGCGGTCCAGATGACGAAGTAGAGGATGGCGCGAATCACGAAAAAGGGCACGTTGAGGTAGGGCTGGCGGTGCTGCAGGAGGTGCTCGGCGGCAACTTTGGCGGGGTCGGCCCAGGGGAAAAGCTCGGGCAGGCCGAAGAAAATCGGAATAAACAGAAGGGCCATCAGGGGAATCGTGAGGGAGGCGGCCTCGGCGATGCGGCGGACGGTGATGCCCCACGCCCCGCCGGTGAGGTTGTGCAGCATGGGGAGGGCCAGGCTGCCCAGCGAGACGCCGAGCCAGAAGATGTAAGCGAAAAGATAGGCGCGGAAAAAGGCGGGGCGCAGGGCGGGGGAAAGGGCGGCGACCACGCAGGCGGCCGCGGCAATGAGGCCCACGACCAGGCCGGGGATAAGGACTTTGCGGGTATTCATCGTGCGGCCTCCCGTGCGTCCTGCGGGGAAGCGTACTGCGAGAGCTGGAGTGCCCGGATGTAGGCGGTGATGCGCCAGCGGTCATCGGGGGCGACGCGGCTGGCATAGGGGTACATCGCGCCGATGCCGTTGGTGATGACGTTGTAAAAGTGCGAATCGGGGGCATTGCGGAGGCGATCGGAGTGGTAGGTCGGGGGGCGGAGGAAGCCGCGCTGCGGGATCATGCCGTCGCCATCGCCGAGTTGCCCGTGGCAGGGGGTGCAGTAGATGGTGAACTGCTGCTGGCCGCGGCGGAGGTCGTCGGGGGTGATGGGGAAGGGGGCGGCGGCATCGGCGGCGAGAGCGTTGCCCCAGAGCGGGTGGGTCTCGAAGTGTTGTCCGGTGATGGTGACGGTGTGCTGCGGCGGCGTGCGTGCGGCGGCCCCGGCGGAATAGAGGATGGAGGCGGCGAGGGTAGTGAGGCGGGGCTGGTCGGCCATCTCGTCGCGCTTAAAG
>CALCHA010000435.1 GCA_937901265.1 uncultured Phycisphaerales bacterium | reverse complement strand
TGGCGATTTCCATGTTGGCGATGATCTCTTCCAGAAGCGCCTGCTTGTTCAGCGTGCTCTCGTGCGGCTTCCAGGAGTCATAGTCCGTGGCCAGCGCCACCATGGCGTAGCTGAGTTCCGCCTCGCGCGCCAGCTTGGCCTCCGGCAGGGCCGTCATGCCGATGACATCCCCGCCCCATTGGCGGTGCATGCGGCTCTCAGCCCGGGTGGAAAAAGCGGGGCCCTCCATGCAGACGTACGTTCCACGATCGTGAACGGTGAACGCGGCATTGGGCGAGGACTGGCCGAGGCCGGCGGCGGCGGCGAGAAGTTCCCGCCGGAGCTGGTCGCTGAAGGGATCGGCGAACTCGACATGGACGGCTCCGCCGCCGGGTTGATCGAAAAAGGTGCACGCGCGGCCCTGAGTGCGGTCGATGGTCTGGTCGCACAGGACCAGGTCGCGCGGGGCGATCTCTTCCCGCAGGCTGCCCACGGCACCGGAGGCGATGACCCAGCGGCAGCCGACGCTTTTGAGCGCCCAGATGTTGGCCCGGTAATTGACGGCGGAGGGGGGAATGGTGTGGCCGATGCCGTGGCGGACGAGAAAGGCGATGGGCACGCCGTCCCAGTCGCCGAGCATCAGCGGTGCCGAGGGGGCGCCGAAGGGGGTGGCGACGGGGTGGTCCTGCCCCACGCCGGCGGCGAGGAGGGCGTTTCCCAGTCCCGATCCGCCGATGATTCCGATGCGTTCCGGCATTCAGGCTCCTTGCGGGTTTCAGGCGATGGGTCCTGCCGCCCTCCCACCGCTCCAGGACCCTCGCGGCGCGGGTGGCGCGGCGTGGGGTGGCATCACTTTTCCTGCGCCCGGGGCAGGGGGAGCAGGTTTCGCAGGGTGCTGGTGATGCCGCTGAGCGGCACGGGAGCAACCTTGGGGTTGTCCAGCGTGCCGGTGACGGCCACCTGCAGCAGTTCCTTGCGCGTGGTGGTGATAATCATGGAAATGATGGGCAGGTTCCAGTCGTCGGGGCTCTCCGTGACGAAGGTGAGGTCGAGGCCGCGGTTGGCCAGCGAGAGGGTGCCCGCGCCGGCGAGATTGATGCCTTTGCTTTCGAGGAGGATTTTTTCAAAGGTGACCTGGTCGTTGCGCAGGTAGTAGGTCATGGAGGCACCGTCGAAGCTGCGAGCGACCGGGAGGCGGAGGGTGGCGACCTGCATGAGCCCCATGGCGAGAGGGACGTTGTAGAGCACGCCATCCTTGATGGCCAGTTCCCCGCGGCCGGTGCGTTCGCCGGTGGGGCCGAAGGTCTGCTGCACGGCGAGTGATGCGGTGACGTGACCGGTGCCGACCTTGGCGCGATCTTCCGCGGTGGCGGTCGCGGGCAGGAGCAGGCGCGAAAGGTCGGCGTCGGCGAGCACGAGGTTGGCCTCATAGCCGCCGGCGCCGTCGAAGGAGGCGGTGATGGTTCCCTGGAGGGTTCCGTCGGCGACCTTCCCCTCGAGGTCCTCGATGCGCAGCTTTTTCGTCTTGGGATCGAGCGTGAGTTTTGCGGCGAGGGTCTCGATGCGTTTGCCGGTGAAGTTGACACCGGAGGAGGCCAGCGTGCCGTTGGCGGCCAGACCGACCGGCCCCATGGAGCCTTCGAGAGCGATAGCCCCGGCGTCGACCGTGATCGGCACCGCGCCGCCGATGGTGAGCGACTTGGCACCGATGGAGCCCGCAAAGGTCCAGTCCTTGCCCGTGGCGGGCCGTTCGAGGGTGGTGATGTCCGCGTGCAGCGTGCCGCCGACTTTGGCGTCGGTGAGGAAACTCTGGACGCCGTGCGGAAGCCACGTGACCCACTTGCCGGGAGGCCCGTCGGAGGTCACCTCGCCGCGGAGGAGGCAGGCGCCGGAATCGGTGTCGTAGCGGCCCTCCCAGGTGGCGTGGGCGGGGCCGCTGCTTGCGACCATGCCCTCCATGGTGACTTTTCCGGGTGCGAGGACCACGTCGCCGCCGAGCTTGTCGATGGGCTCGGGCCACGCGGCGTTGTGCAGCGCGACGCCTTTGGGATCGAGGGTGACGCGGTAATCCTTTACCACATAGGTGCCCTCGCCGACGGTGATACTGGCGGTCGCATGGATGTCGGTGTGGCCAGTGGGAGCATAGGTCTTCCAAAGCTCCTGGGCGGCGGCTGGGATCGGGGCGGGAAGGGTTTGGGGCAGGAGAAAGCCGGTTTGGGCAACGTCCAATGCGAGGGCGCCGGTGGCGTGGTCGAGGTCGACCGTTCCGCGGGCGGTGACGTCCAGCCCGAACGCCTGCCCGGCGAGATTTTTGACCTGCACTGAGCCATGCGGCAGGAGCGTGACCGATCCGGCGATACCGCTGATCTCGAGGAGGTTCTCCTTGCGGGCAAAGCGGCCTTCGCTGATGGAAAGTGCCCCGGTGATCTCAGCCGCGCCGGCGTCGCCCTCGCCGATGCGTCGGTAGGCCCCATTGAAGGCAAGCTTGCCGCCCAACTCGACGCCGCGGAGTTTGTCGCTGTACTCCAGCGGGAGAGCGTGCAGGAGCGTCTGTTCAATGGGCAGGGCAGCGACAACGGTGAGCTCGGGACGGAGGTCGGCGACCTCGCCGCGCAGGTGGTGGACGACGCCATTGAGGAGGATTTCTCCGCCGGCAGCGCCGCGCAGGGTCATGTGCTCGACGCGGGTTTCCTCGGAGCCGAAGATGAGCTTGCCGTGGGCGCTGGTGAAGGGGTAAGGCAGGCTGCGCATGTAGCCGGAACCGTCGGCGACATCCACCTCAACCGATATTTTGGGCGGATCGGGATTCCCCTGCTCGTGGGTCACGCGGGCGATGAGTGCTCCGTGCCCCTGCATGGCGAACTGGTCCCACACCGTCTGAAATTTATCCGGCAGGCAGGCGGCGATGCGCTCGTCGAACTGCGCGTCGTCGGCGGTGACGGTGAAGTCGATGAAGGGATTCTTGGCGTAGGTGCCGGCGCTGCCATCGATGACCACGGCACTCTCTCCGGCGAGGGCGGTGACGTGGTTGAAGCGGACCAGCTTTTCATCGAAGGTGATGGTCCCTTCAAGGTTCGTGAGGGGGTAGGGGAAGTGGGCGAAGCGGATGCCCGCGTCGTGGCACTCGATGAGACCATCGATGGCGATGTTTCCCCCTTGGGGGCGCGAGACAAACACGCGGACATCCATGGCGCCGCGGGGCTCCACGCGCTCGAGGGAGTCCTGCACCGGCTCGAAGGCCATGAGCAGGGGCGCGTAAGGTGGCTGCAGGTTGAGGCCCGGCAGACGGACGGTGAGGTCGAAAGGCGCGGTGCGGAGATCGCCGATGCACGCGAGCGGGCCGGCGAGTTGAAAACGGTGACCAGCCACGGTGCCGCGCAGGCCATCGACCTGCACGTGCTGGCTGGCGAGCCCGACCGAGACGGTGCCGGAGA
>CALCHA010000434.1 GCA_937901265.1 uncultured Phycisphaerales bacterium | reverse complement strand
GCGCAGGCAAGTCGGTCGCTTCCTTACGGGCGCGGCTCTGATGGACCGCTTTGTGTCTGATCCGGATGTCCGCATCGCCAAGACGTTTACCGCCTTCTGGGGCCTCATCGCCATTACGTTCGCACTCTTCGCCCACATGTCGCGGAATTTGATCGAAGCCTCGAACATCGTTGGCTCGCTGTTTTCCGGCGTGGTTTTGGGTCTTTTCCTCATCGCATTCTTCCTGAAGTTCATCACCGGCACCCCGGCGTTCATTGCCGCCCTCCTGGCACAAATCCTCGTCATTGGCATCTGGGCGCTCACCTTCTTCAACGTGATCCACTTCGCCTACCTCTGGTTCAACCCCATAGGCTGCCTCGCCACCATCGCCATCGCCGCGGCCCTGCAACCCTTATTCCCCAAACCCCTCACCCCCGCCTTCGAAGTGCTCCCGGTACAATCTTCGTGAGCTTAACCCCCTTCGTGTCTTCGTGCGGAATCCGAATACCATGTGCCCCATCCCCCGCATCGCTTTCGGCCAACAACCGTCGGGCTTTTTTCCCAAGCGGTTCCTCCTCTCCAAAATCCTTTCTGCGCGCGCCTTGCAGCAGAAGATCGGCGGCACGATTCATTTTTTTTACCACGATGCCGACCACGACCCGCGCGAAACCAGAACCACGCTGCACCACCGCGTTACCGGTAAACCGCACACGCTCAATTTCGAATTCGAAAACAAACTGCAACGCAAATTTTCGCCGCTGTATTTGAAACGCATTTCTCCCAACTGGCACACCCACACGGCGCAGGCGCTCTACAATTACCTGCCCAAAGGCAGCGTCGATCTCTTCGCCAGCACGGCCCCGACAAACGTCGCCGACTTCTGCCTGGAAATCATGCAAAAACTTAACTTTCTTCAAAATATCGAAATCCACCGCTCGTCCGACCCCACCCTGCGCGCCGCCGCGTGCGATCTGTCCGGCGAGGAGCCGCACGAGGGCTTCTTCGTCGATGTTCCCTATGAGCATGAAATCGTGCGAGCCCGCTTCGATAACGGCGCGCTGCTGCTGCACGAGGGCGGCACTTCCTACCTCTCGCTCGAACCCGCCCCCTTCAAAAAAGAACAAATCTCCCCGACCCGTGACTCGCGCCTGCGCTGGATGCAATCGGTTCTCCGGTGCACTCACTACATCGCCGGCATGGGCGAACAGGCTTATCTGGACAAGTCGCAGGCTCCTGACATTACGTACATCAAGCGTGACGCGATTGAGATGCCTGATGAAGCGTGGGCGGAAGTCCTGTGAGGCTCGCGCCCCGCATCAGCCGCCTTTCAAAGATCTCCGCTCACACGAACAGCCCTGCATTCACCCCGAAAAACGCCGCCAGTTTCCGAATGTGCGCCTTGCTCAATTCAGGTTTGAAGTGCGGAATTTCCTGCACCGCTTGCTTCACCAATCGCCATCGACCCCGTACCATGCCGCGATGATCCTTGCTTTCGCTCCTCATCCTGACGACCTCGAATTTGGCTGCGGGCCGATCCTTTTTCAGGAAGCCGCCCGCGGCATCGCCGTGCACTGCATCATCACTTCGTATGGCGAAGCGGGGTCCCACGGCAGCCCGGCGATTCGCGAAGCCGAGGCTCATGCCGCGGCGAAGATTCTCGGCACGTCTCTCGAGTTCGCTCCCCTTGCCAGCGACGCCCACCTCGCGCCCTCTCCAGCCCACGCCATGCAAATCGCCGCGCACATTCGCACGCACAAGCCGCAGGTTCTCCTCGCCCCAACGCTGGTGGAGAACCAGCATCCCGACCATGTCGCGCTGGCGAAAATCGTTCGCGATGCCGCCCGCCTCGCCCGCTACGCCGGCCTGGCTGAATTGAAACATCTGCCGCCCCACGCGGTGTCCGCGATGCTGAATTACGCGATCACGCCCGACGCCGAACCGCGCGACATCGTCCCGCTGCTCATCGACATTTCCGCAAAGGAAACGCTCGCCGCCTGGACCGCCGCCATCGTCGCCCACGCGTCGCAGCTGCAGACCAGAAATTATCTGGACCTCGCCCTGACGCGGGCCCATCTCCACGGCCTGAGAGCGGGCGTGTCGCACGCGCTGCCGGTGTATTTTAACGATCCGCTGCTCCTCCCGAACCTCGAATCCATCGGCCACAGCGCCCGACAATTCTGAATTCCTGCAAACGCTTGTACACCTCGCGGCGATGCGCAATTCGCACTACCAGCAGCACCACCTCCTTCGCCAACACCGCGTACACGATCACATGGGCTTTGCTCGCATGGACTCTTCGCAGGTCCGAATGCCTTCCAACTGCTGCGCGATCTCAAAGCCTCAACTTCTGTTTTACGTCCTTCCAGTCCGCCGCCTGCTTCGTCCGCTGGTAGGCCCGCAAGGCACGCACTCCCTCCGCGCCGCGGCACCACGGGAGCGCTCCCTGACGGTCGCGTCTCGGAGCGAGATGTCCATCGAACCTGCCTTCCACTGGCTTCCCGGAAAACCGGGCACGCCCGCCGAGCTTTCCGCAGAGACTGAGTTGCCGCTTGCCCATTACTCGGCTTTGCCGGCCCGCTATACTCCCTTCATCCCCCAACCCCGCGTGAAGGAGCTTCTCATGCCGGCCAACACCACCGCTTTTCCGCAGCTTGATCCTGATGAACTCACGCTGCTGCGCTCGCTGGCCAGGACGCAGGCCTACGCCTCCGGCGACACGCTCATCCATGCCGGCGAGCCCGACATCGATTTTTTTGTCATCGACACCGGCCGCGTGGATATCCTTAACCCCACGGATGACCACTGCCTCATCGTTTCTCACGGGCCGGGCGAATTCATCGGCGACATTGACCTGCTGACCCGTCGTCCCGTTCTGATCACGGCTATCGCCAAGGTTGACACCACCGTCCTGCGGCTGCCCGGCGACAAGCTCCGGGAAATTCTCAACACGGTTCCTCGCCTCTCCGAAAAACTTCTCACAGCGTTCACGGCGCGTCGCGATCTGCTGCAGAAATCTGAAGCGGTGGGCCTGCGCGTGACGGGTCCTGGTTCCTGCAAGGACACCAACGCGGTGCGCGAATTTCTTTACAAAAACTTTGTGCCTTTCGTGTGGTATGACTCCGACACACCGGCGGGCAAGGAGCGGCTGGCGAAGCTGGGCTCTCCTAAAAAATCGCCGGTGGTTGAATGTCACGATGGGACGGTGCTGATCAACCCGACGCTGCATGAAATCTCGGAATGTGCCGGCGTGTGGCATGGCTGTCCCTGCGGGCAGACGTATGATCTCGCGATCGTCGGTGGGGGCCCCGCAGGGCTCACTGCTGCCGTGTACGCGGCCTCGGAAGGTCTCTCGACGATTGTGCTGGATCGCCTCGGCCCGGGCGGCCAGGCGGGCGGATCGTCGAAGATCGAAAACTTCATCGGCTTCCCGGCCGGGCTCTCGGGAGCGGATCTGGCCACCCGCGGCGTGCTGCAGATGCTCAAATTCGGCGCGCGCATTGTGACGCCGGTCGAGGTACTTTCTCTCGATGCTTCCACCAGGCCCGGCCAACCGCACGGGCTGCGGCTGGATTGCGGCGCGACGCTTTTCGCCAACGCGGTGCTCGTGGCGACCGGTGCGCACTGGCGCAAGCTCGCCGCCAAAAATGCGGACCGGTTTGAACGGGCGGGCATTTATTACGCCTGCACGACGGTGGAGGGCTTTTTGTACCACGATCAGGATGTCGCGGTGGTCGGCGCGGGCAACTCTGCCGGGCAGGCTGCGATGTTTCTGGCGGACCGCTGCGCCAAGACCGTGCACATGCTCATCCGCGGCCCGGCGCTGGGGCCGGGCATGTCGGATTATCTTGCGGCGCGTATTCGCGCCACGGCCAACATCCACGTTCATGTGAACACGGAGATTTCCGAAGTCCACGGGACAGGCCGGATCGAGGCGCTCACGCTCACGCACAGGGATGGCTCGCCCGATTCGCAACTTCCCGCCGCCGCCGTCTTTGCTTTCATCGGTGCCGAGCCGAACGTCGATTGGCTTCCGCCGCAGATTGCGAAGGACACGCTGGGGTACATTCTTACGGGCGTGGATATGAAATCTGCGGGGGCGTGGCCACTGACGCACCGCGACCCGTGCCCGCTGGAAACGTCGATTCCGGGCATTCTGGCAGCCGGAGACGTTCGTTCGGGCGCGACGAAGCGGGTGGGCTTTGCGGTGGGGGACGGGGCGCTGGCGGTGACCTGCACGCACCGTCTGCGTTCGCTCATCGACGCTCCCATTCCCGCCACCTCCGCCGGCGCCGAACGTCGGTCGCCGAGTGCTGAGCGGCCGCTGACTCCGGTGACGTAGCGGTTGGGCAGCAGGATTCAATTTGTGGGGGCTGGTCGTGAGTTCTGGCGTTGGTGGGTAAACTGGTGGCGACCCGCCGGCGCTGGGTCGCGCTTGCTCTTCCCGGAGTGTCTCATGGACAAACCCCTCATCATCGACTGCCGCCGCCTGCCTTCCATCGGCAACGCCCCGCCGCGGATGCAGCTCTCGGGCGAAGGCATTGAAGCCTGGGAGGACACGATTCCTCCGCAGATTGAAAAGATTCTCAATGGCCGCTGGTCGTGCAAACTGCTCATTCGAACTTCCGGCGGCAATGCCGAGGTCGTCGGCGAGGCCCCGCCCGAGGAGGAGGACGCGAGCATCGCGGAAGATGCTCCTCCGACGCTCAAGTTTCCCGGCACCTGACCAGGGCGAGCTGCACTTTCGCCGGCCACATCCCCCCGCAGGAGAAAATCATGTCCGCCGCCCTCCGCATCCTCGACGTCGGCCAATGCGGCATCGACGGGCCACGCATCAAGCGGTTCCTCAGTCACGAACTTAA
>CALCHA010000433.1 GCA_937901265.1 uncultured Phycisphaerales bacterium | reverse complement strand
GTGTGTTTTGACCAGCGCGGGAAACTTGTCGTGCAGCGCCTTGAGCTTGGGCATCATGTTCGACCAGCGCACCCATCCGCTGTATCAAAAGATCAAATCGCTGATTGCCGCCGGCGAACTGGGGCACCTTTCGCGCATCTCCTGGACCATCACGAACTGGTTCCGCCCCGATGCCTATTACAAAACGGGCTCGTGGCGCGCGACCTGGAAAGGGGAGGGGGGCGGCGTCCTTATTAACCAGTGCCCGCACAATCTGGATCTCCTGCTCTGGACCACCGGGCTGATGCCCTCGCGCATCACTGCCGTGGGCTTTACCGGCAAACACCACCCGATCGAGGTGGAGGACGAAGTCTCCGCGATTCTCGAATACCCCGCTTCTCCGACCACGCAGGACTCCGAGACGCGACCGCCAGGAAGCGTGGGGGCCGGGGGGATCGTCAGTGGCGGCGGCGTCCCGCCCATCGGTCACTTCATCACCACGACCGGTGAATTCCCGGGCAGCAACCGTCTGGAAATCGCCGGCTCGCGGGGCAAGCTCACCGCCGAAAACAACAAGCTCTCCTTCGCTCGCTCCCGCAGCGACGTGCTGGAATTTTCGCGCAGCGCCACCGGCCCCTTCGCCACTCCCGAACTCTGGAACATCGACATCCCCGTGGCCGCGCCGCCGCAAAGTGAACACGCGGCCATTATTGAGAACTTCGTGCAGTCGATCATCACCCACCAACCCAACGACCACCTGCTCGCCCCCGGCCCCGATGGGCTTGCCTCGCTGGAACTGGGCAACGCCATGCTCCTGGCCGCCCTCACCCGCATCCCCACGACCCTGCCGCTCAATCCCGCCACGTACGACGCGTTCCTGGAATCGATGGCCAAGCGCACCCCGTAACGCCGGCGATTGGCGAAGGTGCCCCGTCAAGCGGGCGGCACGCGTGCGGTACCGCGGGCAGCCTCCCCGCCGAGCATCACACCAGCCCCAGCGCGACCATGGCCTTGGCGACTTTGAGGAAACCCGCGATGTTGGCACCGATGACGTAGTTGCCGGGCATGCCAAACTCCTCGGCGGTCTGGTGGCAGAGGCGGTGGATCTCTTTCATGATCGCTTCGAGCTTCTGTTGGGTGTAGTCGAACGTCCACGCATCGCGGCAGGCGTTCTGCTGCATTTCGAGGGCGCTGGTGGCCACGCCGCCCGCGTTGGCCGCCTTGCCGGGCCCGTAGGCGATTTTGGCGGCGAGGAAAGTCCGAGCCCCCTCGGGCGTGGTGGGCATGTTGGCACCCTCGGCCACGGCGATGCAGCCGTTTTTAAGCAGGGTGTTGGCATCTTTGCCAGTCAACTCGTTCTGCGTCGCACAGGGCAGTGCCACCTGGCAGGGGATGTCCCAGATAGTGCCCTTGGCGCGGTAATGGGCATGCTTGCGCAGAGTGGTGTATTCGCCGATCCGCCGGCGTTCCTTTTCCTTGAGTTGTTTGACGATTTCAAGATCAATGCCCTGTTCATCCAGCAGGACACCGTCGGAGTCGGAGCAGGCAATGACCCTGGCTCCCAGCTCCTGCAGTTTTTCGATAGCGTAGATGGCGACGTTGCCGGAACCGGAAACGACGCAGGTCTTGCCGGCCAAGTCATCGCCGCGAACCTTGAGCATCTCGCGGACGAAGAAGATCAGGCCATAGCCGGTCGCTTCGGTGCGAACGAGCGAGCCGCCCCATTCGAGTCCTTTGCCGGTCAGGACGCCCGATTCATAGCGATTGGTGATGCGTTTGTATTGGCCGAAGAGGTAGCCGATTTCGCGGCCACCGACGCCGATGTCGCCGGCAGGGACGTCGGTGTACTCGCCGAGGTGGCGATACAACTCGGTCATGAAGCTCTGGCAGAAGCGCATGATCTCGTCGTTGCTCTTGCCCTTGGGATCAAAATCCGAGCCGCCCTTGCCGCCGCCGATGGGCATGCCGGTGAGGGCATTTTTGAAGATCTGCTCAAAGCCCAGGAATTTGATGATGCCGAGATAGACCGATGCGCGGAAGCGCAAGCCACCCTTGTAAGGGCCCAGCGCGCTGTTGAATTCCACGCGGAAGCCGCGGTTGATCTGCACCTGGCCTTTGTCATCCTGCCAGGGAACCCGGAAGATGATCTGGCGCTCCGGCTCACAGATCCGCTCGATGATCTTGTGGCGGGCAAATTCCGGATATTTCACAAGAACCGGTCCCAGGGTTTCCAGTACCTCTCGGACAGCCTGATGAAACTCAGACTCCCCGGGGTTTCGGGCAATGACTTCCTGAAGGATCGGGTCCACTTTTTCGTCCATGTGTGTTGTCATGCTCGGAAGCATAACGGCGCTTGCGGCGTCATTCCAGAATCAACGCTGAACTGAACTGAACTGGACTGTCGGGCGGGCGACCAACGTTTGCCGCAGATAGAGGATGGTGTGGGCGGTGGTTCACGAGCGGTGGTGCAGCTTCTCGCGCAAAGTCTCCACCGTCACTGTCGCGTCTCCGAGGTTTACCCGGACCGAGTACCACACCCCCGATGGCCCAAATTCATGTTTTCGCTTGACGCAAAAATGGGATCCGGGAAAATGGCGTCGCCCTACGAACCCTCTCGTTTTTGGAGCCCCACCATGGCGACCACCGCAAAGAACACCATCTGCCTGTGGTTTGACGGCACCGCCGAAGAGGCGGCCCGTTTTTACACCAGCACCTTTCCGGACTCCGCGCTGCTGGCGGTGCATCGCGCACCGGGAAATTACCCCTCGGGCAAGCAGGGCGATGTCCTGACCGTGCAGTTCACGGTGCTGGGCATACCCTGCCTCGGGCTGAACGGCGGGCCTTCGTTCAAGCATTCGGAGGCGTTTTCGTTTCAGGTCTCCACCGCCGACCAGGCCGAGACGGACCGCTACTGGAACGCCATCGTGACCAATGGGGGGCAGGAAAGCGCGTGCGGCTGGTGCAAGGACAAATGGGGCCTTTCGTGGCAAATCACCCCCAGCGCGCTGGTGCAGGCGATCACCGATCCCGATCAGGCCGCCGCAAAGCGCGCCTTCGATGCCATGATGACGATGAAAAAGATTGACATCGCCGCCATCGACGCCGCACGCCGCGGATAAAGGCTGGTGGGGGCTTGTGGTCAGCCGGCGGTGGCGCGCAGGGCGAAGAGGTCTGGCGCGGGCGTCGTGTTGGGCATGTGGCGGGTGGGAAGGGAGTGCCAGCGAATGTGTTCATAGCCCGCGGCGAGGAGCCACCCGGTGAGTTCGGTTTGCTCGAATCCCATCCACCGGTGGTGCAGCTTCTCGCGCAAAATCTCCACCGTGTGGGGCTGCAGGTCGATGAGGAGGAGCGTCCCGCCGGGCTTCAGAATACGGCGCGCTTCGCGGAGCGCTGCCGCGGGGTCAGCGGTGTAGACCAGGACCAGCGCCAGCAGCGCCACATCGACGGCATGATCATCGACGGGCACCCCCTCGGCCGCCCCCAGGCGAATGTCGACGTTGCTCAGCCCGAGTTGCTTCACGCGGGCCTTGGCGGCGCGCAGCATGGCCGGGCTGTTGTCGATGGCGATGACCTGCTGCACGTGCGGGGCAAGGAGGGGCAACATGGCACCGGTGCCGGCGCCGATGTCGGCAACGACCCAGCGGGGATCGAGCAGGGCAAGAAGCGCTTCCAGATGAAACCGGTCGCCAAACCATTTGGCACGCAGGGCGTCCCATTCGGGTGCGTGCTTGCCGAAGAAACCGTCGGCGGCGGGGGCAGGCTCGCGGCGGCGAAGCACGGCGGCCAGGCGGTGGGCGTCGGTTTTGGCCTGGGGATCGTGTTCGAGATGGGCGCGGGCGAGGTCGCGGAGCTGGCGGGACGCATCGATGTTCGCCGCCGACGCCAGGCGATAGAGCATGGAGGTTCCATCCCGTCGGGCCTCGGCGAGGCCGGCATCGGTGAGCGTTTTGAGATGTCGCGAAAGCGTGGACTGCGGCAGCTTGAGGACATCCGCCAGCTCGCCCACGGAGAGCCCGTCCGAAGGGGCTGGCGCATGGGCGGACTGGACCCGGCCCTCCAAAAGGCGAATAATCCGCAAGCGGATCGGGTCCGCCAGGGTCCGCAGGAGGTCGATGAGCCGCTCGGCGCCGCGGGCAGGGTTGTCTGGCAATAATCCGTTCATCCGGATAGAATGATAGAGCAGGGAATAAGAAATGCCAAATGATCCGCGTTGAATGATGAACGACCAACGGGGGCGAGGCGGGGGTGTGTTTTCGGGTGTGTAGCGAAGAGGGTTGAATTATGGCGGCGTTAAGTTTGCTGGTTTTGCGGTGCAAAGACATTCACGCGTGCAAGCGGTTTTATGAGGGGTTCGGGATCTCCTTCGTCGCTGAAAAGCATGGCGAGGGCCCGGAGCATTTTTCGGCGGAAGACTCCGGCTTCATCTTCGAGCTTTACCCGGCGGGCGGCGGGGCGGCGGATCAGACGGGGCTGGGCTTCGAGACGCATGACCTGGACGGGCTGCACCAGCAGTTCCGCAAGAATCAGTTTGCGCCGCGCGAGATCCGTGAAACCGAGCTGGGGCGGATGTTCATCCTCCGCGATCCCGACGGCCGCCGCATTGAAGTCCGGGCCGAGCCGGCGCATCCCGACGGCGCCCCCGACCCTGAACCCGCCCCGACAGGTGCGGCCTGAACCGGCTCGCGCGGGCTCAGCCTGCGGGGGTCGCACCCGTTTGCG
>CALCHA010000432.1 GCA_937901265.1 uncultured Phycisphaerales bacterium | reverse complement strand
ATCTCATGATCTCGTCGCCGGCGGCGAGCGCGGCGCGGGTCGCCACGTCCAGCAGCGTGTCGCTCACGGCCGGATCACCGTCGCGCGTCGGTCGAGGCTCCGCTGCGCGGAGCACCTCGGGACGAGGTCCGTTCCGAATGCCATCCCCTGATCTTCCTCATCTGCGCGACGCCGTCGAGCCGCAAAGGACGCACGGCGCCGCTGCGGCCGTCAAGCCGCCCGTCGGCCTTGCTCCGATTGAGTCTCTTGGTCGGCCACTTCCGTCAACACGCCCGACGGGAGCCACTGGTTGACGCGCTGGGCCAGCGCGGGGTCGGTCAACCGTCCTTCGGCGGCGTCGGCAAACAGCACCGCCGCCTGCTGGACCAGTTCGCTTTTCTTCTTTTTCTCGGCGGCGTTGGCGTAGGCCGGACCGCGCAAATCGCCGATCAAGCGGGCCAGTTGGAGCTTCTGGTAGCTGGCCAGCCACGCCGCGTCCGGTCGCCACTCTTGGCGCACTTCGACCTTCAATTCGTCCGCCAACAGGCGCACCAATTCCGTCCGGCGCTGCAGGTGCGCGGTGAGGCATTCGACGGTCAAGAGGTCGATCAGGGCGTCCAATTGCGGTTCGGACAGAGCACCCAGACAGGCATACGCATTCGCCTCCTCCACGTAGGCGTCCTGCTGGAAGGGAACCAACTCCGCATGCTTTTGGCGCAGTTTTTCCAGCGCGGGCGACGTGAACCCTTCCGCGTTCTCCGCATGCAACGTGGTCCCGTTGGCGTCATGTCGAACAGCCAGCGCTTCGCTGCGAACCTTCTGGTGGAGGATCATCACCAGCACGCGCTTGCGGGCCAGCGGCGCCTCCAACAGCGCCGCCCGCACGGCGATGGCCTGATGGGTAAAGAGGGTCGCCTTCTGCTTATCGGATACATCATCCAGCGTCGGCGGCGCGGGCGGGGCGAAGGCACCGGCAACCCCATTGCTTACTCCGGTTGAGTCGCCATTGCCGCGTCCCCCACGCACGCTCTTACCCCGGTATTGCCTGCGCACCTGCCCATCGGGATCGAGGATCAGAAAGACGGTCCCGACCGCCTTGACCGGCTCGGCGTACTGCACTGCCGCGCTCTTGGTGAGCGCTGCGGCTTGTTCGTCGAGCTTGTCCAGTTTCTCCTGCAAGGCGTCGGTGGCGGTCTCGTCGTCGTCGGCAACCTTCTCCCATTGGGCGTCCAACTCCTCGCGTTTCCTGTCGAGCTTGGCGAGTTTCTTGGTCACGTCCTCGTCATAGGACTCTGGGGCTTCGTCCATGCGCCAGAGTCGCTCATGCACGTCGTTGTGCGGGGCGATCACCACGTCGCTCCATCCCTCTTCCTGCAAGACCTTCTGCTGCGCGATGAGGGCTTCGGCCTGTGCGCCAAAGAAGGCTTGGCGCTCCACCAAGACCCGGTCGCCAAAGAGGTCGCGGCTGACCGCTTCCGGCGGCAGAAACGCAATATCGAACAGGGCATGTTTGGCGTCCACCCAGGCATTGGCGATGATGTTGCGCACGTGTTCGGCGTGTTGTGGCTGGCCACGCACTTCCCGCCACACTTCCACCTGCTTCTCCTCGGGCACGGCGGCAAAGGCTTCCGCCGTGGCGGTGTCGATGCCGCCTTCGCGGTAGGCGGCTTTGATGACCTCGGCCAGCGCCGAGAGCTTCATGCGCTGGCGCACGTAGCCGGGCGTCACGCCGAATTGCGCGGCGATGTCTTCCGCCCCCTTGCCGTCGTCTTTGGCGAGGTGGGCGAAGGCTTCGGCTTCATCCAGCGGGTGCATCGGTTCGCGGGCGAAATTTTCCGCCAGCGCCACGGCGTCGGCGGCATCGCCTTCCACGGGCCGAAGCGAGCACGACACCTTGGGGTCTTTTCCCTTGTAGATGTCGCGGAGCGCCGCCAGACGACGCTTGCCCGCGATGACCGGGTAGCCGCCCGTGTCGTCCGAGCGCTGGCCGATCACCAGCGGCTCCAAGAGGCCTTGGGCGCGAATCGACGCCACCAAACGCCGGTGGGCGTCGCGCTCGGGTTGGGTGCGGCGCGGGTTCTTGCGTCCGATGAGTTGGGACAGGGGGACTTCCAACCGCTTGCCGGACAAGGAAACAGGATGGTTTTGCAGTGTCATAAGACACCTCCACGAAAAGAGAGAATGTGGGAACCGATAGGCCCTGCCGGGACCGGGGAACGCCCCCGGCCCGGCAAGGCCGGGGTTAATTGCGTTGGGCTAGTGGCGCTTGGCGCGCCTGGCGGATGGCCACAATGGTCTGCCGAATCTCGCGCCCGGTCAGGGTGAACGCGTTGCCGGATTGCTGGGCGATCACCGCCCATTTGAATTCCTGATAGAACTCCAGCGCGAGAGGTTCGCCGATACAGTCGGCGAGAATGGCGAGGGCCAATTGCGCCGGACCGCTGCCCGCGTAACCGAACTCAAACCCGGTCGGGCTGTGGCTGTACAGGTCGGTGCGCGGGGGAAGCGGTCGGCCATCGACCAGCGCCACCACACCAAAATCGGAACGGGTGACTTGATAGATGTGCTCTGAAGGGTTGGGGAGCATGCCAAGCCTCCTTTGGGGTTGTAAGTAACGAGGTCAAAGAACAAACAGCGCCGCCGGAGGCCCGCGCTCCACTCCATGAAGGGCGGACCTGCGGCAGCACATTGCGTCAGAATGGGATGTCCTTGCCGTCGGCGGCGGGATCGCCTTCGGCAGGGGCGGCTCCGCCGCCCCCTCCTCCCGCCCCGGCCGTGACGGGTTGGCGTTTGCCCTTGCCGTTCTTGCGGCGTCCACCATTGCCATTGCCGGTGTGGTTGGCTGCGCCGCGGTTTTCCTTACTCGTGCCGTCCTCGCGCCCGCCGTCCACGAACCGGAATTGCTCCACGATCACACGCACCTTGCTGCGCTTGGTGCCGTCCTGCGCTTCCCACATATCGAGCTTCAAATGCCCCTCAATGTGGATCGGTCGGCCTTTCTTAAGATGCGTGGCAATCGCCTGCCCCGACTTGCCGAAACAGGTGCAATCAATAAACAGCGCCTCTTCGCGGGTTTCCCCCTGGCTGTCCTTCCACCGGCGATTCACCGCCAGCGAAAACTCGCACACGCTGGTCCCCGACGGCAGTTGGCCGATTTCCGGGTCGCGCGTGAGATTGCCCATCAGGATGACTTTGTTATAGCTCGCCATGACTGATCTCCTTTGATCCGATGGCCTTTTCGCCGGTTCGGTCGTCGGCTCCATCGCCGCACCATTTTTTTCCCTTTCCGGCAACGAAGGGCTGAGTGCCGGAAAGGGAAAAAAATCGTTTACTTGATCTCCCCAGCCGGGGATGTGCCCTGGACTGGAGAAAACCCATGCCACGCGCAGCCCCGCAGCGACAAAAGGAGCGAGGAGCGAGCATGGCAAGCGTTAGCGGTGGGTTTTCGTAAGGGAAGGGCACCAGGTCCCCGGCGGTTGGATCAGTGGGGACGTGGTTGACAGAAAGGACTTTTATTTAAGGGTGAGGGGTGCAGGGGAGAGGGCCGCAGCCCTTTCCCTGCATCAGCAAATCAACCACCATGCGCGCCGACAAAATACGTGACGAACGAGATAGACAGCGATGCAGGCCGGTTTATATGATCTTGCAGCAGAAGATGGGGCTTGCGCGGAACTACGGCAGGGTGGCCTTTGAGAGGCAAAGATTTTTCGCCCGGGACTCAAAAGCAGACAGGGACTATGTCATTGGCGGCGATCACCGGATGAGCCAACGCGTGCCAGGGACGAAACCTCGAAGAGACTGGAGTTCTGAATGAAGCGCGTCAGCTGTTGTCGGTGGTGATTTTCACCTTCGGATAGAGATGGCCGATTCGCTTCTTTGCCTCATCGCGCATCCACTGGTCGTAGTAACGTGATATCAATCGCAGCCTTTCTTGAATAATGACGATCCGTTACCAATCGGCCTCTGACGCAGAGACCTGCGCGTGGTTAGAGGTCGCAGAATGGCTGCCACCATGTGCTCACCATTTGCTCCCCTTTGGTCATTGGGCGTCCATAGCGGTATCGCCCATACACGATAGGTCCCGGCAGATTGACCCAAATCGAGGAAACAGTCGCCATCCGTCGCCGCGCCAGTTGAGGCCGCGCGATAAAGAGGTCCATCACTTTCGACGGACTTATCCTTCGGAATGAAGTGGCCAGCGGCCCTGAACGATTCGCTTACAGCGGTATACTCAATTCTCAGGCGAATCGCTTCACGAACCTCCTGTTCCGGGGTGACGCCAAAAAGATTCGCCTGACCTGTGCGCCCGATGGTG
>CALCHA010000431.1 GCA_937901265.1 uncultured Phycisphaerales bacterium | reverse complement strand
AAAGGATGGAGCGGCATGGGCAAGCGGGTGTTGATCCTGTCGGCGTCGGCTGGGGCGGGGCATGTACGCGCGGCGGAGGCGTTGCTCAAGGACTTCCAGCACCACCCCACCGTCGATGCTGGTGGCAGCGGCGAGGTGCAGCACTGGGACATTTTGAAATACACCAATGCCGTCTTCCGCACCATCTACTCCAGGTTCTACCTGGACCTGGTCAATCGCGCCCCCTGGCTCCTCGGCATGGTTTACAAGCACACCGACAAACCCTGGAAGGAAGGGGCTGCGCAGGCCTTTGAAAAGTTCAACGCGGGCCCCTTCGTCAAGGCGCTGCACGAATACAAACCCGACCTCGTCGTGTGCACCCATTTCACCCCCCCGAACATCATCTCCTGGCTCAATGCCCAGAAAAAGCTGAAACTCGCCCCGGCGATCGTCGTCACCGACCTCGACTGCCACGCCATGTGGCTGACCCGAAACTACTCCCACTATTTCGTCTCCATGGAAGAGACGAAGGTCTATCTCGGACGCATGGGCATCGACACTGAAAACGTGCATGTCACCGGCATCCCGGTCGACCCGGTCTTCCGAGAGCCACGCGACAAATCCGCCACCCGCCGGGCGCTGGGCCTGCGCGACGGGGTGTTCACCGTGCTGGTGTCGGCCGGCGGCTTTGGCGTGGGCCCGGTCGAGATCCTGATCTCCGAATTGCTGGCCATGAAAATTCCGACGCAGGTCGTCGCGATCGCCGGCAAGAGCGAGGAACTCAAGGGCAAGCTGGAGCGCCTGGCAAAGCGTGCCGCCAGCGAAAGCCCGGTCACCGTCCATGCCATCGGCTTCACCAAGCAAATGGACCAGTACATGGCCGCGGCCGACATCCTCATCTCCAAACCGGGCGGCCTGACCACTGCCGAGGCCATGGCCCGTGGACTGCCCATGTGCGTCGTCAACCCCATCCCCGGCCAGGAGGAGCGCAACAGCGACCACCTGCTGGAAGCGGGTGTCGCGATCAAGTGCAACAACCCCCCTACCCTGGCGTGGAAACTGGAAGGGCTGGCACGGGATTCCGTGCGCATGGCCCAGATGCGGCAGCGTGCCATGTTGTTCGGCCGCCCGCGTGCCGGCGAGGAAATCGTGGCCCGCCTCCTTGGGTCTGTCGAGGGAAATCCACGGCGCTAACTTTGGAGCATGGCCCATGAAAACGTTGCAATTGCGGCAAGTCGGGCCAACGGCGGTGGAGATGGCGGGGGGAACGGGCGAGGACGCATGGGCCATCCGCGTGAATGTGCCCGGCGAGGGGGCCAAAGGCAGCGGGCCCAAGCCGACGGAGCTGTTGGCGCTGGCGCTCGCCGCCTGCAAGGCGATGACCGCCTTGCAATACGCCCAGCGAAAGGGGCACGAGCTGCAGGGCTTGGCCATCGATGTCGATTATGAAATGGCAGAGAATCCGCGACGCATAGCGAGAATCACCACGCGCTTTAGCGGCATGAAAACGCAGCTCGATGCCGAGACGCTTGAGCGCGTGACGGCAGCCATGAAAGCCTGCACGATTTCGCGCACCCTCGAGGCCGGGATCAACCTCGAAACCTTTGTTGAATAGGCAAATGCCGCTATTTTCGCCTTGAAACCTGCGAGACGTCACGATAGCTTACACCACGCCGGTGCGGCGCATCGTCATATCTGAATGCCGCCCGCGGGAGAATCTGATGGGTTGGCAAGCCTTGCGGCGGCGCGGGTGGGGATGCGTGGTTATCGCGATTGGCGTCGGACTCGGCGCGTGCGGCCGTCCCTCGTCGCGGTCTCCTGAAGTCCACTTTGGCGTGGAGCAGAACCCGACCCGAGCGGCCGTGGGCCTCCCGCCGGTGCGCCCAGACTGGCGCCACGCCGCCCTCGACCGGGAGACCTTGGTGTGGTCCTCGCCGCAGGATCCGCAGAGCGCCAATGCCCGCCGCTACGACAAGCTGGTGGCTTATGACCGCGGCCGCATCGTCGAGGAGGTGGACTTCTACACCAATGGCCGCAAATACAACGTGAAAGTCACCGATACGGACATGGCCTCACGTTTGGAGAGCGTGGTGATTCACTACAATTACGAGCGCGCGGCCCGCGGGGTCGACCCCTGGGCCTGCGCCCTGACGCGCGGTCCGCAAGATGAGAAGCTTACGCTGCCGCAAGCGGAGCAAGTGCTGGCGTCGTGGGGCTTGCGGCGGGTCGACTGAAGGGGGTGAAGACTCCACGCCGGTCGGCTCGCCGAGGGCGTCTCGGGCAAGGGCCTCTCACACGGGGGCCTGTTCCCGCAGGCGCTGCCGCCACTCCGCAGCCAGCAGCAGATGCCGCAGGCGGTCGGTCTCGCAGTTGTTGAGGAAATCTCGCGAAAAATCCAGCGGCAACCCGGGATGAACGCACGTCAGGCGCACCAAGATGGCGTGGCGATCAAGTGGGGCGAGTTCAACGATCAATGATTCGTAAACCTGAGAACTGGTCATGGCCGACGGTCTGGCGGCCGCGGCTCAACAGCCCCGCGCGGTGCGGCGCTTAACCGAGGGAGTTGAGGGAGAGCGACCAGTAGGCACTATCGGCACATTGGGGCACCCGCTTTGCCGCCGCTTTGCCGTTGGCTCGAATCGGCTGATAGGACCAGTGGAAGGCGGCCGGTGGGAGGGGTGCGTCATTTCGCCGGCCAGCAAAGGTTTCGGCCTGACGCTGCGGCACCGGGGAGTGCCGCCCGAAGGAGGGGGCGTCGGAGGAGGCGCTGTCCGAGGTCTCAACCGTGCGCGTGCGTGACAGCGTCGCCGCAAACTGCAGCGTGGTCATGCGACTGTTGACACCTTCGAGAGCCATGGGGATATTCCTCCGAAGGGTACCATTGCAAAGTGCATGGCGCGCGGGCACCCCGCTCACTTATTTTTATAAAGTACTTTTAATAAACACGTTAGGAACGAGGTTCGGACGCAATGGCTGTAGCGGTCATAACGATGGGTATAAAAACGGGTCGGCATGTCGCGGAAGAACGTTGCGCTCCTGAGACAGACGGCGCAATCGTTACAGGGGCGATAATCACGCGGGTCGCTGCAGGGCGGAGCGGGCGGCAGTCAAATGGGGAGGTGAAATGCTGATCCGCGACTTGGACTACGAGCTCCCCGAAGAGCGGATCGCGACGGCCCCCGCGGAGCCGCGGGACCACAGCCGCTTGATGGTGGTGCATCGCGCCAGCGGATCGGTCGAGCATCGGCGGTTCTTTGAAATCACCGACTACCTGCGACGGGACGATCTTTTGGTGGTCAATGACACCCGGGTGATTCCCGCCAAACTGGAACTTCACAAGGAAACCGGTGCTTCAATGCCCGGGCTTTTTGTGGCTGAGGAAAGCGTCGGGGTGTGGCGCGTCATGCTGCGGACCCGGGGAAGACTGCACGTTGGAGGGGAACTGCTGGCGGGTGGCTATCGCATTCGGGCGGCGCAGCGGCTTTCGGAAAAGGGCATGTGGCGCGTGATCGTCACGCCCCCGCGGGCCGCCGGCGACGTGCTGGCGGAGATCGGCCACGTGCCGCTGCCGCCCTATATCGAGAAGATGCGCGACGCCGAGAGCAGCGACGAGGAGGCGTTCGACAGGGTGCGCTATCAGACGGTCTACGCACGTTCCGGCAGCAGCGTGGCGGCGCCGA
>CALCHA010000430.1 GCA_937901265.1 uncultured Phycisphaerales bacterium | reverse complement strand
GATTCGGGTGATGACCGCCAACGTGCGCTTTGCCGACCCCAACGATGGTCCCAACGCCTGGCCGCTGCGCCGCGACCTGCTGGTGAAGGTGGTGCTGCAGCATGACCCCGATGTTCTGGCCTGCCAGGAAGTGACCCCGGCACAGCAGGCCTACCTGGTGAAAGCCCTGGGCCCCTGGTACACGCATTACCCGCGGCCGGGAGTGGGCAAGATCGGGCCGACGACGGCGGGGGGGGTATCGGGGGAACTGGTGGCGGCGCTGTCGGCGTCGGCGGCGGGGTTGAACACGCTGTTCTATCGCACGTCGCGATTTGAGCAGCTGGATGGGGAAGCGGGGATGGTCCTGCCCGACGCACCGCAGGCGAATCCTTCGGAAAACACGTTCTACACGCTGGCGGTGCTGCGCGACCGGGCGACGGGCGCGGGGCGGCTGCCGGACCTGGTGGTGATCGACACGCATGTGCGGCACGGCGAGGCGTTCGCGGCGCAGTGTGCGGCGCGGCTGCACACGATCGCCGGGGCGCAGCAGGCCAGGCATCCCGGGTCGCAGGTGATCATGCTGGGGGACATGAACCACGACCGCACGTCGCCGGTGTATGGGGCGCTTTTGGGCACTGGGCTGAAGGCGGAATCGCGGTGGGAGGATGCGTTTGATTATGGCGCGCATCAGCCGAAGGATTTGTGGGGGACCTACCACAACTTCACGGGAAAATCGGATCGGCCCTGGCCGACGGATTTGATTTTCGTGTCGCCGGGATTGAAGGCGTCGCCGGCGGAGATTCTGCGGGACGGAGAGAAGGGGCATTTTCCGACGGATCATTTTCTGGTGGAGACCAGGGTGTCGGCGGGGGGGTGAGCGAGTCATGGGGAGAGGGCCGCGAGGGGGGTATGGGGGGACCACGTTCAGGGGAATTGCCGCCCGGCGTCCCTCCGGCTGTAATATCGCCTAAGCGAAACATTTGCGATCGCTGGATGGTTACAAGGAGGAGCGGGCCATGGCAAGCACCATCATTCTGCACGGCTATTCGGACACCTACACGTCGTTTCGCCCCTTGCGCGACTTTCTGGGGGCCCAGGGATTCGCGGTGACGGACATTCTGCTGGCGAACTACGTGTCGATGGAGGACAACCTGACGATTCAGGACCTGGCCAAGGCGTTTGCGGCGGCGCTCGCGGCGCAGAAGGTGGAGGAGCCCTTCAATTTGATCGTCCATTCGACGGGCGCGCTGGTGGCGCGGGAATGGCTGGCGCGGTTCTATCTGGAGGCGGGGAAGGCATGCCCCTTGACCCGATTGCTGATGCTGGCACCGGCGAATTTTGGCTCGCCGCTGGCGGGGCTGGGCAAGACGATGTTCGGGCGGGTGATCAAGGGATGGGAGTCGAACTTTCAGACCGGCACGCACATTCTCGACGCCCTCGAGATGGGCTCGGCCTACTCGTGGGCTTTGGCCCAGCGCGACCTGTTCGGCGGGCGATCCTTCTTTCGGCCGGAGGTGTGCCTGACGGCGGTGTTTGTGGGGACGCAGCCCTACAACGCGGGCTTTCGCCAACTGGTGGACAAGCCGGGGACCGATGGGACGGTGTACGTGTGCACGGCGAATTTGAACGCGACCTGCGTGAGGGCGCGGTTCAAGGAGGATGGCCAGGCACCGGAGGTCGAGCAGATCGCTTCCGCGGCGGCGCCGATCGCGTTTCGGGTGTTCAACGACCGCGACCACGGGTCGATCACCCGCCCGGATCAGGGGCCGGCGTCTTTGGGGAAGGAGATCGTGCAGTTCCTGCGGGTGGAGCAGGCGGGTTACGCGGCCTTCAGTGCCTATTGTCAGGGAGAGGTGGCGGCGACCTTCCAGAATCCGCGGGATGAGAACACGCACCAGTATGAGAACCTGGTGGCCCATGTGTCGGACGATCTGGGGATGGCGGTGGATGATTATTTCATGGAGTTCTACGAGGCCCCGCTCAAGGGGGAGGTGGACGATCCGGAAGCAGCACCCGACGCGCTGATGGTGGACATGCACACGCAAATCATGGAAGCGGTGCACCCCTATCAGAAGGACAAGAGCTACCGTTCGCTGATTTTTGACATCACGGACCTCGATGCCAAGCTCCAGGGGCGGACGCTGGCCTTGAGCCTTTCGGCAGCGGGGCATGGTCAGTACATCACGTATGCGGGAACGACGCTGACGAATATCGGGGAGATTGAGCTGAAGGCGGGCTCGGCGACGATGGCCCAGTTTCGCCGACCCAACGAAACGCTGCTGCTGGACGTGCGGCTGGAGCGGGTGGCGGAGCGGAGCGTGATGGGCTTTCCGCCGCTGGCCTGAGGGTGAGCGGGCTCAGCTTGCGCGGCGTTTGCGGGTGGCGGCGGCCTTTTTGGCGGAGGCGGACCTGGCGGCGGCGGGGCGGCTGGCGGAGGCTTTACCGCCTTTCTTTCCGCCCTTTTTGGCCGGGGCCTTGTTGGTCTTCCTGCCGCGGCCGGAGCCGGATTTTTTACCGCCGCCGCTGATTTTGTTTTCGGTGGCCCAGGCGCGGCTCTCGGCTTCCTTCTTGGGGACGCCGCGTTTTTCGTAGCCTTCTTCGATGTGTTCGGCCTGCCGCTTTTGTTTGGGGGTGTAGCTGGATTTGTCGCCGCGGGGCATAGTGGCTCCTTTCGCCAAAACGAGGAGGGATACCTGATCAGGGCTCAACAAACGCCGTGCCGACATTGGGGGCTGCAGACGGGTGCGGGGGCGGACCGATAAGACAGAAGTGACGATGCTCTCTCCCATCTTCCCCGCGCGACCCCGGTGGTCGCGCGCGCTGCCGGCGTTGATGGCGGTGCTGGCGCAGGGGGCGCTGGTGACGGCGGCGCTGTTTCTATCGCTGGCGATGCGGCATGATTTTTCCTGGGGCGGCGGCTGGGTGGCCGGGGCGTTTCTGCCCCTGCTGCCGCTGCTGCTGGCGATCAAGCTCGCGGTGTTCTGGCCGCTGGGATTGCATGCGCCGCTGCGGACGTGGCGGCAGGTGTCGCTGGGGGATCTGGTGGCGTTAATGGCGGGATCGCAGATTGCGCTGGGCTTGGAGTACGCGGCGTACCACGGGTGGGTGATGGCGGGGCTGCTCTGGCCGACGCGAATGATCGCGTCGCCGAAGGTCGC
This sequence comes from uncultured Phycisphaerales bacterium, assembly GCA_937901265.1. GTDB lineage: Bacteria > Planctomycetota > Phycisphaerae > WQYP01 > WQYP01 > CALCHA01. Next base: position 1,092 of record CALCHA010000430.1, on the reverse strand, counting down.
GGAATCGCTGTTTTTGCTGGATTGGCTGTGCGCGATCGTGCTGCTGGGGGGGGCACGGCTGTTTGCGCGGCTGGTGCATGAGGAGTCGCGGCCGATCGCGTCGGCGGGGCTGACGCGGCTGCTGGTGATCGGGGCCGGGGAGGCGGCGGAGGCGGTGCTGCGGACGATTTCGCGGATGCCTGAGCAACGGTATCGCGTGGTGGGGTTGTTGGATGATGATGGAAGCAAGGCGCGGACGAAGCTGCTGGGGGTGCCGGTGCTGGGGCCGATCTCGAAGCTGGCGAGCGTTTGTGCGCAGAAGCAGGTGGGGGAGATTCTGATCGCGCTGCCGTCGGCGAGCAACCAGGAGATGCAGCGGATCGTGAGCTTGTGCCGGGCGGCGCAGAGCGCGGCAGACGCCCGCGCGGGGACGGGGCAGGGCATGGGGCAGGGCGCGGCGCTGCGTTTTCGCACGGTGCCCTCACTTTCGGACATTTTGGCCGGCCATGCGGCGGCGACGCAGATGCGGGATGTCTCGGTGGCGGACCTGCTGGGGCGCGATGCGGTGACGATGGACATGGGCGCGGTGGGGGCGCTGCTGCATGGGCAGACGGTGCTGGTCTCGGGGGCGGGCGGGTCGATCGGGTCGGAGCTGTGCCGCTCGATCGCGCGTTTCGGTCCGCGGCATCTGGTGCTGCTGGACAAGGCGGAGAACGCGATTTTTGGGATCGAGCGGGAGCTGCGGAAAAGTTTTCCGACGCTGGGGATGAGGCGGGCGGTCGGCGACATTTCCGATCCGGTGCGGGTGGAGCAGCTGTTTGCGGACCATGCACCGGGAATAGTGTTCCACGCCGCGGCGCACAAGCATGTGCCGCTGGCGGAGAGCAATCCGGGCGAGGCGATCCGCAACAATCTGTTCGGGACCAAGACGCTGGCGGATGCGGCGGGGGCGTATGGGGTGAAGAACTTCGTGATGATTTCGACGGACAAGGCGGTGAATCCGACGTCGATCATGGGGGCGACGAAGCGCTGTGCGGAGATTTACATTCAGTCGCTGGCGCGGCGGGGGGCGTTCGAACGAAGCGGCACGAACTTCATCACAGTGCGTTTTGG
>CALCHA010000429.1 GCA_937901265.1 uncultured Phycisphaerales bacterium | reverse complement strand
TGGGACCAAGGAACTCGTCGCCGTGCATGACGGCACGCGGGAATCCGAGCAGTCGGTAAGCGTCCGGCGAACCCCATCTGATGGAATTGATGGTTCGGCGCGGCGGTTGCGTGCGGGATGAGGTGGGAAGAATGTCAGATGGGCTTGGCGGTGCGGGCTTGTTGCCAGCGGTCGGGGAGCAGTTCCGCCAGACGGTTCATCGGGTGGGCGGCGATGCGGGTGAGCACGTCACGCAGGTAATCGAAGGCGTTGACCTTGTGGCGTTGGCAGGCGGCGATGAAGCTGAAGAGCACGGCGGCGGTGTGGCCGCCGTTGTCGGAGCCGCAGAAGAGCCAGTTTTTTCTCCCCAGCGCCACCCGCCGCAGCGCATTCTCGCTGGCGTTGTTGTCGATGGCCAGATTCCCGTCGCTGGTGTAGACGCACAAGGCATCCCACTGGTTGAGGGCGTAGGTGATCGCCTGGCCCATCGGGCTCTTGGGCAGCACCGGGCCGCCGCGCGATGCCTGCTGCGATTCCAGCCAGCGCTTGAATTCCTGCAAGCGCGGCAGCGCGAGTTCCTGCCGCAACTCTTGCCGCTGGGGTACGGAGAGTTTCTTCGCCTGATCTTCCACATCGTAGAGCAGGCGGATGTACGCCAGCGCCTGCGTGCTCACGGCGGCATCGGAACTGCGGGCGTCGTAGAACTTGCGGCGGGCGTGGGCCATGCAGGCGACCTCAGTGACGTTGCCCCCGGCTTCGCCCCGGTAGATGCCGTCGTAGCCGCCAAAGGCGTCGGCCTGTAAATACACGCGCTGGCTTTGGCCCCATCCCGCGAGGAACTTCATCGGCCCATCACGGCTGCGGCTGGGGGTGTAGGCAAGCACATTCTGCGGATGATCCTTGTCTCCCAGGTAAACCCAGAACCTTCCGGTCCTGGTGCCCCCCCTCGTGCCCGCAAGCTGCCGGTCCAAAACGTCCACCGGCGTGTCGTCAGTATGGATCACTTTCGATTGCAGCACTTCCCTGATCATCAGCTCGTACAGCGGCTTGAGAGCCTGTGCACATTGGGCCATCCAGTCGCACATCGTCGAACGGGCAATGTCGATGTGGTGGCGTTCGAGGATCCGTTCCAGCCGATGCAGCGGGAGGTGGTCGCTATATTTGCTGACGATCACATACGCCAGCAGCCCCGGCGCGGCGAGCCCTTTTTCAATCGGCGACAGCGGTTTTTCGGCGGTGATGATCTGCGGCCCCGATTCGGCGGCGCTTTGCTCGCATGCACAGCAGGCATATTTCAATCGCACATGCTCGATCACCATCAGCTTCGCAGGCACGTAGCCCAGCTGCTCGCTGGTCTCCTGCCCGATGACATGACGCAGCTTGCCGCAGCAGGGGCAGGGCTTTTCCTCTTCCGGCAGATCGTGGATCACCTTCTCTCTGGGCAGATCGGTGGGCAGACGGCGGCGGCCGTGGCCGGCGGGCCTGGACGCTTCGACGGGCACTTCTTCTGCCGCGGGCGTGGCGGGCGCAGGAGACGCGGCCAACGGCTCGGGAGTAACCGTTTGCGCTTGCGCCAGCTGTTCCAGCAGCTTATCGAACAGCGCCATCTGCCTGGGGTCGATCTTCTCCGAGGAGCGGCCATACATCCGCCGCAAGAGCTGCTGCAGCTGATGCTGCAATCCCTCGATGGTGCGGTCGCTTTGGTGTTGCGATTCAAGCAGTTGATCGCGCTGGGCTCGCAGCAGCTGATTGTCGCGGCGAAGCTCTTCGAGTTCATTGATTGTGGGGGAAACAGTGCCATCCGTGGTCATGCATGTAAGACGCGCGAGAGGGGCAAAAGTTAGCACGGGATATGGAATTATTTCCACTTTCTTTTCGCGCTTCCCTTCATGCGTCCGCCGCCGGTGCGGGCCTCACAAATCGACGGCTCCGCCTGATGCTCTTCAAGTCGATCCCCTCCAGCAGCATCGCCAGCTCCGTGGCCTTGAGTTCCACGCTTGCTGCCCCCAAAGGCCCATCCTTCACCGACGGCAGCTTGAACGTGCCCTCCTCCAAACGCTTGTACCACAGCGCAAAGCCGTCCTTGTCCCAGTAGAGAATCTTCAGGCGATCACGGCCGCGCCCCACGAACAGGAACAAGTTGCCCGAGAAGGGATCCTGCCCCAGGAA
>CALCHA010000428.1 GCA_937901265.1 uncultured Phycisphaerales bacterium | reverse complement strand
TGGGACCGCGGCACCGTGGCGGTGACGTTCCTGCTGTCGCTGCCCATCCTGCTGTTTATCATCGCGATCTTTGTGCAGTATGCGTTGATCGTGAATGCCCAGCTGGTAATCGATCGGGCGGTGCAGGCCGCGGCGCGGACCGCGATGACGGCGCTGCCGACGAATCCGGATGTGGACAATGTGCAGGGCGACCTGCTCGTGCGGCGCAGCGCCTATCTGGCGCTGGCGCCCATTTCTCCCATGGCGGCGGATGAATCGGCGGATGGGCAGATGATCGCCGACGCTCTCGCCAAACTGGCCCCGGTCACCGACCTGGGGCTGGGGCGGCGCTACACCTATGCGGAGAACGGGGCGACCGTGGAGTGGCAGCGGGTGGATGATGGGGGCAATGTGATCGGCGGGGTGGAGTGGACGCCGACCGACTACGCGCGCTCGCATGGGCAGCGGGTCAAGGTGACGGTGCATTATCCCTTTCTGCTGACGGTGCCCGCGGTCAACAAGCTGATCGGCGAGAACAGCGCCACGCCGGGAGTGACCGGGCGGGTGCTGATGTTGCAGGCATCGACGATCGTGCAGTTGTCACACGGACGCGAAGCGCAGGCGAGCGGAAGCGGGTGGGCCCAATGATCCGCCTCGTGCGACAATTTCATGACGACCGGCGCGGCGCGATCAGTGTGCTGGTGTTGCTCACGCTCTGGGTCCTGGTGGCGACGCTGGGCATGCTGTGGAACACCGCCGAATACGCCATGCGGCGGCAGCATGTGCAAGCCGCGGCGGATTCTGCCGCGCACGCCGGGGCCACCTGGATGGCGCGAACCATCAATGCCGAGGCGGCGCAGAACATGATCATCGCGCAGGACGCCTCCGCGGAGGTAATTTGGCGCGCCGTCCCGCCTACCGACTCCCGCATCACGACCGAGCTGGCCAAAGAGTTCGCCGGCGTCACCGCGTTGATCAACGGGCAGGATCCGCAGTACAACCAGCAGCGAAACAACCTCATCCGGCTCCTGGCGCAGGTCGATTCGGAGTTCGCGCAGACACAAGATGCTCTCGCCCAGGTGACCGCCGGTGCCGGCGCGGAAACCTACCCTGACGCCACCGCCGCCAAAGACTTCCAAACCACCCTCCGGCAGGCCGCGGAGGCGCTGGCCTGGGTCAGCGACACTTACGTCAACGGCACCGCGCCGAGCGTGCCGGGACGACCCGGACCGCCCGGCCCCAACGGGGAGGGCCTGCGGCAACTCGTCGCCAAGTGGCAGTCTTCGCCTGAAGATGACGCCATGCTGCAGGCGATCCTCGCCAGCATCCAGCAGCAGCAGGCCATACTCACCGCGTTCGAAGCCCAGACGGCGCCCGCCACCGCACAGTCCGTGGACGCCGCCATGCAGGCTCACGAATCAGAAGTCTTCCAGCGCGCCCAGGCGGTGGCCGCACAACTGCCCCAGACGGTGGAGCAGCAGCGCCAGGCGCTGGCGAACTTTCACGGGACCGACCTCACGCTGGCAACGGTGAATCGTCCCGACGATGAGGGCGGCTCCGCCGATGTGTTCGCCCCCGTGGAGACCGCGGATACCCCCCCACCGGTCGAAGGCCACATCGATTCGATCCGCATGACCTACCTCCAGGAAGCCCTCGATGCCGGGCTGTTGCCGATCGTGCAGATCGATCCCATCAACCCCAACACGCTCGACGACCGCATCTGGCACCCCGACGTCTCCGCGCCGGTGCCGGCAAATGTGCAGGCCGCCTACCCGACCCTGCAGGGCAGCTTCACGGTGAACTGCAACGTGCCCGGCGGGTGGGGCCACTCCTGGGCGTTTCCGCTGGAGCAGTATGTGAGCGACCGCGTCTGGAAAGACCAGGCGTTGCTGAACACCAACTACATGGTGAAGATCGATCAGCTGCGGCAAGAGCTGGCCCAGCAACTGGCGCAGCTCCGCGGAATGGGGAGCACCGATGTCGTCGGCCTGCCGTCGCGGCTGCTCGATTCCAGGCTCAGCGATGCGGGGGCGCAGCAGTGGATCGCGGTCCTGCCGCGGATCACCGCCCCCGCCGGTGCCGATGCCGCCTTCCGCCAGGCCGTCACGATCTACACCCAGCACGCTGGCAACTACACCAGTCGGGTGCGTTCGCTCGCCAATGCCCTCAATGGTTTCGCGGCCTATTTCAACGTGTACACCCAGCCGCTGGCGGTGCGAACGTGGCAGTCCCAAGTCAGCGCGGCACGGTTTTACGTGCTCCAGGAACTGGGACAGGCCAAGCAATTCATGGTGCTCTCGACCTATGGCCTGCGCGATATTCCGGACTGGGCCCGGGAGGGAATGCGCGCCAGCGCGACCGCCGCCGTGCGCGACAAAATCATCTCCACCAATATCCCCGGCGTGTCCCGCCAGGTCACCGCCGCACTCGTCGCCGCCGATCCCTGGGGCATGGGCAGCGGCTTCCTCGATCCCGCGGGCCGACAGCAATACCTGCAGGCCACGTACAGCGGGCTCGCCGCGCAAATTGCCCGGGCCATCATCGACGAAGCCGCCACCAGCGCCGCACCCGAAATCGCCGCGGAAATGGTCTCCCGCCCCTGGCCCTACGAAATGACGCCCCCGGAGAACCCCGTGCCCCCCTCACGTGGAATGAGCGCAACCGACCGGCTGGCCAGCTTCACCCTCATCGCCGCATCCCGCGAACAGGATTCTACCGCACCGCGCCTCGTCCTCTCATCCATCTTCGGCCAACCGACCACCAGGCTCGTCGGCATCGCCCAGGCGGAGGCCTTCAACTGGATGGAATTCAACGCCGGCTATGGTGCCGACGAACAATTCGATGTCGTGGCCCAGGATGGCTATGGCGAGTTCCTCGCCTGCCCGCGGGCGTGGCGGCTTTCCACCATGGGCGGGTGGAGTTGGCAGTCCAAGCTGGCGCTCGCGGATGGTGTCGGGGCAGCACTGCCCCTGAACGATGAGCTCCGCGGATACCTCCGCGATGCCGGCGTCACTGGCGACGATCCGGAGGCGCTCCATGCGACCATCCTCCACTAACCCCGCAACCCCTCCCGGCGAGATCCCCACGCCGCGCCGCCGCGTGCGCGGTACCGCGGCGATCGAGCTGATGCTGGTCATTCCCCTGCTCCTGACCCTGCTGTTCGGCGGTGCCTTGCTGACCGGCCATGTGCAGGTCGATTC
>CALCHA010000427.1 GCA_937901265.1 uncultured Phycisphaerales bacterium | reverse complement strand
GGGCAAAGACATTTTCATTTTGCCGATGGATTCGCTTGGTGGACGCCCCCGTTCCCATTTCAAATCACCTGATCCGAGGCCATCCTTCCGACTCTTGTTAGAGGTTTGGGCATCAGAGCCGCCTCACAAAGAGAAAATGCTTTTGCCCTGGAGAATGCCCCCCCTGCTGTGATTACCTCTCCCCGCTTTCCCGGGTACACTCCCGTTATGGCCAAAGCCGCGACAAAACCCAACAGCGGGCCGCTGCCGCCCATGGTCGTCATCGCCGGGGAGGAGCTCTTCCTGCGCGACCAGTTCCTCGGCGACGTCCGCCGGGCGATCTTCGGCACCGAGGACCCCGGCATGGGGTGGGTGCGCCTCGACGCGGGCAGCCTGGGCGGATCTCCGATGGCGGTCATTCTCGATGAGGTCCGGACGCCCTCCATGTTCGCGCCGCGGAAAGTCGTCGTCGTCGATCCTGCCGACGCCCTGTTTAAGCGCGGCGGAGCGGAGGGCGCGGATGATGATGACCGCATGACCCCGCGGGAAATGCTGGAAAATTACCTGGAAAGCCCGGTCGAAGGGGCAACGCTGGTGCTGGTGACCAGCACCTGGCTGAAAACCACCCGCCTGCACAAAGCCCTCGACAAGCGCGGCGGCATCAAGTCGGCTGAGCCGATCAAGGACCATCAGGCCGCCGCCTGGGCGATGCGCCGCGCCAAGGAGGCCTATACCAAGACCTTGGAACCCGCAGCGGCGGAGCGCCTCGCCGACCTGATCGGTGCCGACATGCAGCGGCTCGACAACGAACTGGCCAAACTGTCGCTCTATGCGCCGGCTGCCCCGGCCATCACGATCAAGGCGGTGGAGGCACTCGTCGGGTTCCAGCATGAACAACAGATATGGGACATGATCGGTGCGCTCTCCGCCAAGGATGCCCCCGAGGCTCTGCGAAAGATCGACGAGCTGTGGGCGATGGACCCCAAAATTGAGTACTCCGCCACGGGGGCCGTCTTTTCGTGGGTGCACCAGGTCCTCAAGGCCCGCGAACTCGTCGATCGCCGGCTACCCGACGCCCAGATCTCCAAAGAATTGCGCCTCTGGCCGCCGGATAGGGCGCAAAAAGTGATCTCCTTGGCCCGAGAATGGGGCCTTCAGGGGGCGGCCCGCTGGAGCGACGCGATGCTCCGCATGGATATGGCCAACAAAAGCAGCCTGGGCGATCCGCGGCGAAACCTGGAAAAATTCGTGGTGGAATTGTGCGCGGGGGTCGAATAAGCGGGAGGGGAACGTTGCGCGAATGCCCTGGCAAGGGCACCCGTGTATCCCCCAAGGGCCCAGGATGGGTGAAAACCAGCTTCAAGGATGGAGCGTACGCATGACCAATTCCCTCTTCCCCCAACGCTCGAAATCGCCAACTGCCTCCCCCTCGGAAGGCGAGCTGGGCCAGTGCCCGCGCGCTGCCGAGGCCTTGGCGCAACGCAAAGTCATGGTACCGCCCGCGTTACCCAAAGCGGCGGGGGGATTTTCGCGATTCGGAAGAAGAGTCCTACCCGTGGCGGGAACCGCCGCCGCCATCGGCCTGACGGGCTGTGCGGTGGGCAACCACCCCGCCCAGGGCCCCAGCAGCGCCCCGCAGCGCGTGACGCAGCAGGTTGAAGACTTCACCAAAGGCATTCCCGCCCCCGGCCGCGGCAAGCTCATCAAGGGGGCCGACGGCTCGATCACCTGGGATGGCGGGGAGGATCGCCAGCCGGCCTCCCCCCGCGCGGTGGCCATTGAAAGCCGCCGCGGGATGCCGCAGGATCTGGTTCCCGACGGCGTCCTGGTGCGGCAAGGCAAGGCGGCCGCCGCCGAGGTGCCGGCGCTGAGCGAACAAGAGATGGCCAACGTCGCGGAGATGGCACGGCCGGCCAAAACGTCCGGTGTCCTGGAAATGCTGCAGGGGCGCCGCGTCGCGGTGAATGCGGCCGACGCCCGGACGGTGGGCCGCGTCGTGCTTCCTGAATTTACGCAAGCGCGCACCGAAGCACCGGTGTTGCAGGCGGCCGTGGTGCCCGCGGAGCCGACGTTTGACGAAGCGCTGGCCGTGTTACGCAAACATGCCGCCGAGCGCGGTCTTAATGGAGCGCTCGCCCTGGCGTTGCTGGATGGGGGTACGGGAAAAGGGGACGCGCTGGCGACGCTTGCGCCGGTGGATCAGCAGGTGGTGGGGGACCTTCTCGGGGCGCTGGACCGCATGGCGGTGGAAGCCCCGGGCGAGACGTTATCAGACCGGGCCGGGCCGCTGCTCGATGCGGCCAAACGCTGGCAGGCGGACGCCGACCTGACGCTGCCGAAGCTGGCGCTGGCCAGCCGCGTGGATTCCTTCGGGGTGTACACGCCGGCGGAGGCGACCTTTGAAGGGGGGCGGCGCCATTCGGTCATCATTTATTGCGAGGTCGCCAACTTTCAGTCGGATAAGAAGGAAGGCTGGTACACCACCAAGCTGGCGCAGCAGGAATCGCTGATTGCCGCCGACGGCCTGGTGGTGTGGCGGCCGAGCGCTGAGGAAGTGGAGGACAAGTCCATGAATCAGCGCCGGGACTTTTACCTGGTCAAGAAGATGACCATTCCGGACAACCTCGGGGCGGGTAAGTACACCCTGCGGATGACCGTCACGGACCGCACCAGCGGGAAGCTGGCCATGGTGACGATGCCGCTGGAAATCAGCAGCAAGTAAAAGCCGAAAGAAGAGATGTTTGGCGGTTGGCGCCTTTTTCGATGACCCGGCAAGGGCATGGGAAGCGCCGCTGGAAACAAGGGAGGCGCCTGCAACGTGTCACAGGCGCCTCCCGTCTTTTTTGCCGCGGAGGAAGGGGGCTCTTTCAGCGGCCCTTTTTGAGCCGCTCTTCGGGCGGCGTGTCCTTGATTTCCTCCGCCATGCGCTCGCGCACGGGCGTCGTCGTTTTGCCGAAGTCGGCGGGGTTGGCCTTGCGGTCCTGGGTTTTGAACGGGGGTTTGGCGGCAGGTTTTTTGGCAGGCATGACGGGCTCCTTGGGTGAGGGTCTTTCCGGCGACGAAGCGGATTATCGCGCAGGGCAAACCGTGAGGATCCCCGACGCAATGACCGACTGGCCGTCGAGGAGGCATGG
>CALCHA010000426.1 GCA_937901265.1 uncultured Phycisphaerales bacterium | reverse complement strand
CAGTTCATCCTGCGCGCGACGGCGCTCGACTACGGCGGCGTGGGGCGGGTGAGCGGGTGCCCGTGACGTTGCTGACTCCCTCTCATCCGGTCGGCCCCGCGATCATCTGGGCAGACACGCAGCCGCTGCTGAATGGCGCGGGGCAACCCGCGGCGGAGGCCACAACGCTCCTCGACGCTGGCTGCTATGTCGTCGCAGTAACAGCGTTTAACTCCGCCGCCTTCCCCGGCGAGCCCAACACGCAGCCCGCCACCGCGAAGAAAAGCAGCAACCCTCCTTACTCGGGCTACTTCAGCACCTACAACCGCACGACCATGGCCAACCGCGTGCACGATCTCCTCACGGCGATGGCGTTTTCCCGGACGCTGCCGAAGGTCTCGGAGGTGCGCCTGATCGGGCGCGGCGACGAGGGGCCCGCCGCGCTGCTGGCCCGGGCGCTGGCGGGAAAGGCCGTGACCAGAGCGGCGATCGCACTGAACCACTTTGACTTCGACCAGGTGACCGAGCCCACCGATCCCCGTTTCATCCCCGGCGGGCGCAAGTATGGCGGCATTTACGGCTTCGTGCCGCTGATGGAGGGCCAGACGCTCATCATGGGTGCCCGGGAGACTGGCAGATATGACTTGGCCAGGCAGACGCCGGGCGTGACCCTCGAACCGCAGACGCGCTCGCCGGCAGCGACCGCCGCATGGCTGCTTAAATAGCGCATTTCAAGAAGCTGCGCGTTTTCGCCCTTCTGACGCCCTTTTACGAAACGACCGCAGGGGGTGCCTTTCGGAGGTATTCCACCTCTGACATCAGGCCACTTTCAAGAAGAAACTGACTGGGCCTAGCCGGTATAAACTTGACGCCCTTCCCGCGGACGAATGCCCCCTGGCGTTCCTGGCAGTAACTCACGAAGAGCTGTTTGCGGGCACGCGTGAAGCCCACGTAGCAGAGTCGCCGCTCCTCAGCCAGACCCGCGTCGGGCCGCTCCATGACCGCTTTTTTGTGGGGGAGAAGGCCGTTCTCGACGCCCACCATGAAAACAACATCGAACTCCAGGCCTTTGCTGGCATGGAAGCTCATCAGCCGGACCGCATCATCATTCCGCCGGTCATCCAGGGAGGTCAGGAGCGTGATGTAGCCGAGATAATCGGCACCCGATTCCCCCGGATTGTCGCGGCACCACAGCGCCACGGAGTTGACCATCTCCTCGACGTTGCGCTTGCGTTCCTCAATCTTCTCCTCCGTCTCCTTCTCGTGTGATTCAAGGTGCGTCGTATAGTTGTTCCGCCGCAGCGCCTCGGCGAGAAGATCCGCGGGCGATTTGCTCTTGTGATCCATCGCATAGACAAAATGAAGCTGGCGTACGGCATCGACCATGTCGGCATCGCTGAAGATTTCGTGCGCATGCCCGCAGGCGGTGACCAGATCGATGCCCTTCATGGCGGCATAGTTTTCAATGAGGCCGACGCTCTTCTCACCGATGCCTCGCTTGGGCTTATTAACGATTCTGGCGAAAGCGGCGCCATCGCGCGGATTGGAAAGAACGCGCAGCATCGCGATACAGTCCCGAATTTCGCCCCGGTCATAAAACGACAGCCCCCCCACCACTTTGAACGGGATTTCCCGCCGGGCAAGGGCCACCTCGATGGGGCGCGACATGTCGTTGAGCCGGAAGAAGACCGCGATCTCCGAGGGCGGCACGTGCAGAAGGTTGATGCAGGCCTTGATTTTCTCGGCCACGGCGTTGCCTTCGTCCTCGGGCGTGGGATGGATGTCGAGCCGCGGCGGCTTGGCGATCGAGGGCGTGGCGGCGACAAATTCAATGGCCATGCGATTGGGCGAATGGCGAATGAGCTTGTCGGCGAGAGCGATGATCTCCGGCGTGGACCTGTAATTGGTCGAGAGATGGTAGGTGGCGCAGCCATGCTTGCCGCGGCCGCGGTTGATAAACTTTGCGATGCCCTCCGGATTGGCCCCGCGCCATTCGTAAATGGACTGGTCCTGATCGCCAACAGCCATCACGTTGTCAGCCGGCCCGGCCAGCAGCTCGACAATCTCGTTCTGGGCAACATTCGTGTCCTGATACTCGTCAACCTGGATAAAACGCCACATGCGATGCAGCCGCGAGGCGAGATGCTCCTCGAGAGGGGTGCCCTCCGGGGCGGTTCGGAGCAGGCGGACGGTTTCAGAGAGCAGCCCGGAAAAGTCCGTGGTGTTGGCGTCGCGCATGCGGTCCAGATAGCCCTTCATCACGGCCAGTTCCTCTGCTGTCATCTCCTCTTCGTAAACCAGCTTTTCGAGGTTGCTCCAGGGTTCGAGGTTTTCGCGCCAGTTGTTCAATTGCAGAAGGAGCGCACGCAGCTTGGGCTTGGTGAAGTCCACGTCGGCGTTGTTGGCGAAAAGCTGGCGGGCCACCTGGGCCATGAGGTTTTCCTGATCGTCACTGTCCAGAATGGTCATCCGCGGGGTGTACCCGATGAGCGAGCCATGGCGTCGCAGGAGCTCCCCGGCGAGAGCGTGAAACGTGCTGATCTTGATCTTCCTGCCCACGGTGTAACGACGAGAAATGCGCTCGCGCATTTCCCCAGCGGCCTTGTTGGTGAAGGTGAGGCAGAGGATCGCCGTCGGCGGGACCCCCTTGAGCAGCAGCTCGCCGACGCGCGCCGTGATTGTGGAAGTTTTCCCCGAGCCCGGGCCGGCGATGACCAGCGCGCGATGCTGAAAGTGCTCGGCCACCTGGCGCTGCTCATCGTTGAGCCGTTGGGAGCGGGCCTCGGCCATAGGGAATCCTTGCGAAGTGCTTCGTGAGCAGTTCTCTGTCCCCCGCCTCGCGCTGCTTCCGCGGTGGTGGCTGCTCCGGACGCGTGCCTAAAGATCACGTCTCGAATCGCTCATCCCCCGCTGTTGGAGGAGCAGTGCGAGGCAAGGGTGTATCAGATGGAGGGTGGGGATGTAAACGCGCCGCACGGCGTGACACCGCACCACCGCGCGCAACGCTTTGACCATGCGGGTTTTAGCTTTTCGCGGAATTACGCCTCGAGGTCCAGCGTCGGGTGCTCCTCCGGCTCCACCACCCCCGATGCCTGGAGGTCCAGCCGCTTTTTTCTGGGCTGCTGCTGGCCGCCGCCTCCCCCGCCGCTCTCCTCCTCCCCGACCGATCCAATCGCATTCTCCTCCAACTCCGCCACCTCCTCCGCGTGGTGCGCATCCTTCCGCCCCTGCGCCGCCCTGGCGCTGGCCTGCTCAACCGTTTGCCGCCGCACGTCGCCAAGCACCACCGAAACAACGCTGGAGGGTATCTGCGCCATGGGCATCTCACTCCCATTGCTGGGTCCGTCGAGCCATCCGAGGACTCCGCCACCCCTGCTATCGACCTAACCCCCTCTGGAGCATGAAATGTAGACGGCTGGATTTGTCGGTTTTTCTGCGCCGGGATGGTCAATCCCGGATCGTCCGCTAAAATCCCACAACCTGTCACCCACGCGGAGGAATCATGGACGACGCACTGCTGGACCTCGTGGTCTGTCCCATCACCCACAAAAAGCTCCACCGGGAAGGCGACTTCCTTGTCACTCCCGACAATGTGAAATATCCCATCAAAGAGGACCTGCCGGTCCTGCTTCCGTCGGCGGCAATTCTTCCGCCCCCCTACCAGTCGGTTGAAGCATTCAAGGCGGCGATGGCGGCGAAATGACTCATCGGGGGGCGCAGGCGGTTTGGTTTTTTCATGCAAGCAGGTGGTCGCATGCT
>CALCHA010000425.1 GCA_937901265.1 uncultured Phycisphaerales bacterium | reverse complement strand
CAGAAGTGCAACAACAACCCGCCCATGTATTACGGACAGCTCATCGCCCACCAGTTGATCGGTGTCACGCGTTTCATGAACGCGCTGATCGGCCAGAGCGTGTCGTGCTTCGTGACTCCCGCGTAGGCGCCATAACGATACCCCAGAAGCGATGTGCCCCACCCCGCGAAGCTGTGCGTCAACACCATCAGCAGATAGATGGCGAAGGACACAAACAGCAGCGTGATGGCCCCATAAATGAGCGACAGCGTCGTATAAAACAGCAGCCGCCACGGCCGCGCGTATACGTACGCGAAGGAACGCGACATGGCATCAAACGCATCCGAGCCCTCGACCGCCAGCGTGGGATAGAGCAGGTTAAACCCGCCGAGGATTCCCAGGAGAAGGAGCATCAGGACGAAACCCGCGGCGAGGAAAAGGAAGAAGGCCGCTCCCAGCAGAATTTCGCCAACGTAGGGAATGGCCCCGATCATGCCCGCCGCCGCCAGCGCCATCCCGAGCGCCAGCAGAATCAGAAAGGGCGCCACGGGGGCCTTGATAAACGTCCCGAGCTGGCGTGCGGCGAACCGGAAAACCGCGGCCAGCGGCGCCCGTTCGACGCCCGCCAGCTCCAATGCCGAGAGCCGCGAAATCGCCGCCCCGGTGAACGCAATGACCACGAGGGCAAACAACGACAGGGCGATCAGCGACGCAAGGTAGAGGGCGCGATACCCCATCATCTTCACCCAGCCGCCCCAGGTGTCCGCATTGGCCGGGCGATACTCCATGGGGCCGGTCGCGGTGAACAGCCATTTTGGGGCGGTCACAATCATGTTGGCGAGGCAGCCCGCGACGGTGTCCGAGCGCCACAGCCGCACCGGGTCTTTGGAGAACAGCGAGCCCGACACGCTTGCGGAGTCAGCCTCGGCAGGCCGCGCACCGAAGTCGCCCGGGGCCGAATCTCCCTCTGTCCGGACCGGCGAAACGCGGACGAACGACAGCGTGTTGTCCACCATCAGGTCGAATTGCCGCAGCTCGTAGGCCAGGAACGTATCGAAAATACCCCGCCCGGCGGTGGACCGTGCCCGGCGGATTTTGCCCATCATCTCGGTCGCGAGGCGGGCCCGCTCAAGCTGCTCGCTCTCCGCCGGCGAGGGCATGCCCGCGAGTGCGGAGATCGGGGATTTCTCCGCCTCCAGCCGCGCCGTGTGGGCCGTCTCCAGCTGCGTATGAAACCGCCGCTCGTAGGATTCCTTGAGATAGCGATAGGCCGCGCGCGGATCATCGTCCGCGGCCGCGCTCTGTTCAGGCGTCACGACGGGATCCCAGGCGCTGGCTTGCTGGAAAAGAGTCTTCAGGTTTTCCCGGCGCTGCGTCAGGCGCGTTTCCCGCAGGCGCGCAAACTCCTCCGGCGTCATCGTCTGATAGGTCTCGATTTCACCGGGATAGACCTGCGGGCCCCACAGCGCGTCGAACAGCCGCCCCGCGCCATACAACAGCACAATCGCCATCAAGGCCACGAAAATTTTCGCCGGGTTGATCGCCAGCCGAAAGCCGCGGAACACGTGCATGAACTCGAACAGGTTCGGCCACTGCACGCCCGTCACCGTCACGTGCCGGGGCAGCGCCGGCTGCTGGATTCCGCCCGGTTCCGTCAAACGCGTCTGCGTCATAGTCGCTCACTCCACCACAAACAGAATCACCCCCCCGCCGCCCCTTTACTGCCGCGGGTTCTGTGCCCAGTGCAGCTTGTGCGCCAACATCTGCCAGTGCGTGACCGCCGGATTTTCCAGAAGCGTCAGCGACGCCTCGGAACGCCGGATCATCACCACTTCGTCCTCGTAAATGCCATGCGTCGATTGCCCGTCAAAAGTCACCTTTGACCCGGGATTGAGGCGGCAAGGCAGAATCAATACCGACGCCGACGCCGACAGCACCACCGGTCGAAAGCTCAAACTGTGCGGGCAGATCGGCGTAAGCACCATCGCCTCCACATCCGGCGACAGCAGCGGCCCGCCGGCCGAAAGGTTGTAGCCCGTCGAACCCGAGGCCGTCGACACGATCACACCGTCGGAGCGAAACGTCGTGGTCTGGTGCCCATCAATCTGCATCGTGAGCTCCACCATGCGGAAGGGATCGCCCGCATTGATCACGACATCGTTGAGCGCCAGCCCGGCGACCCGCGGCTTTTGCGACCGCAGCTCCTCGGGCAGGAGCAGCCCCTCATGGGGGCGCTTGTACACTGCGGCATGAAGCATCAGACGGGCCGCACGCGGGAGTTCCCCGTTCAGCAGCGCCGGCAGGTTTGCCACAAACTCATCCAGCGAAAAAGCCGCCAGGTATCCGAGCTTCCCAAAGTTGATCCCCGCCACCGGCACCGCGGCCTCCCCGAGCAGCTGCGCCGCCGCCAGAATCGACCCGTCGCCGCCCAGGACGACGACGACATCGGCATGCGCCGCCTGCAGTTCCGCGGCCGTCGGCGTCGGCATCACCACCGTCTCGATGCCCTGGCGCGGGTGCAGCAACGTCAGCAGCCGCGCCGCGGCCGCCACTGCGTCGCTCTTCGCCGGGTTGGGAATGAGCACAATTTTCATGCCCGACAGGATACGCCAAGTGCCACGATTGCAACACTCCCCGCCGCCAGCCTCCCTATTCCGCTCACAGCGGCAGCACGTTGAAGCGCTCCACAAACGCCCGGTGCGCGTGCTCCAGGTGCGCATAGCCCCCCTCGATCCGGCGGCAAGCGACGGTCCGCGTCTTGAACGCCAGCCAGAACATCGATACCGTCACCACCAGAAACGCCGCCATCATCCCCACGATTCCCGCCGCCGTGTACCGCGGCACCGCCGAAAGCTCCGACCATCCCGCCACCGCCCCCGACGCCATCATCAGCAGGACACCCGCCAGGATCCCGCCCAAGCCCAACACCCGCCCCGACCGCCATGTGCGCAGGTGCCCCGCGCACAGATGCGCATGCACCACCACCGTCTGCCGCAATTGCAGCGTCGTCTCGCCGGTGATTCTAAAGCTCGGATCCCACGTAAACACCAACCGCACCGGCTGCTTCCCCTCGGCCGGGGCATTGCAGAGGATGCAACTCGCCGGCAACACGGTGCCGTGACGCACCACCAGCAGCGCTCCATCCCGGAACACATCCCCCTCCACCGCCAGCGGCACCGGTGATGCATACGGTAACGTCGACATGACCCTATCCTACCATGGCCGCCGCCCCGGTCGCACCCCTGCCCCCTTCACTTCTCCGGCTGGGTCGCCGGCGCTTCCGCCAGCAGCGCGTCGATCTGCTTCTGGGAATCCTTATCCCCATCCAGTGTTCGCAGCACCCCCTGCTTGTCGATCAGCCAGAGCGTCGGAATCCCCCACACGCTGTAAGTCTCTGTCAGCGGATGCATGGTGACTTCCTTGTCCTCCCGCAAATGCACCCAGCTCAAGCCGTTGGCCTTGGCAAAATCGTTGCAGATTTCGTCGCTCTTGTCGCAGTTCACGCCGACGAATTCGACCCCCTTCCCATGATATTTGGCATACAGGGCCTTCATCTCCGGCACGGCCACCTTGCAATCCGGACACCAGGCCGCCCAGAAATCCACCACGATCACCTTCCCCTTGAGGTCGGCGGTGGAAAATGTCCCCCCTGTGCTGGTGCGCCCGGCAAGAGTGACAGGCTTGCCGAGAAACCCTTTCTGCACCTCATTGCGCTGCCTGGCCAGGTCGCTCACCGGGGTGCGCGCCAGTGCCGCAACGCCCAGCATCGCCGCTGCCGTCAGCCCCAGCCCGAGGGTCATGGCTCTCATCACACGCATCGATCTTCCTCACTACTTGGCAGGCGTGGCGGTAGGAACCGCTGTGCCGCCTTCGGCGAGCAGCTTCTGGATTTTTTCCTCCAGCCCCTGCCGCGCGTCCACGTAGCGGAGCACGCCTTTTTTGTCGACCAGGAACATCGTCGGGATGCCCAGCACGCCGTACGTTTTGGCGATCGGGCTCCACTGGTCCTGGGCGGTCTGGCTGGTCTCCCGCATCTGCACCCAGGGCATCTCGTTGTCCTTGGTGTAGGCGTTGAGTCCTTCATCACTCGAATCGCAGCTGACCCCCACGATGTCAAAGCCCTTCTCGTGGTACTTCTGATACGCCGCCTTCACGCCCGGCAACTCTTCCCTGCAGGGTCCGCACCAGGTCGCCCAGAAATCGATCAGCACCACTTTTCCCTTGAGGCTCGCGGAGTCGAATTTTCCATCGGTGCTGGTCCGGCCCTGAATCGCAAAGGGCTTGTTCAAGGCGCTGGCCTGCGCCTTGTCGGCATCCGTCTGCATCTGCTGCTGCGCCTGCAACGCCGCCAGCGCCTCGATCGCATTCTTTGCCGTCGGGCCGGTCAGCGCCGTTTTGATGGTATCGAGCGCCTTCGATCGCAAATCCTCGCTGGCCGCCCCGTTGTTCACCATGACCAGCAGCGTAGACGCCACTTCATCGGAGGTCGGGTTGGCTTTGGCCGTGGCGATGAACCCGTCGAGCACCTTCGCCTGCGCGGCAGCATCAGTGTCGGTCGCCCACCAGCTCCCCAGCGCCAGCGACGATTTCGCCGCCAGAGAAAAATCATCGTTCGCCTTGGCGGCGGTCTCCAGCTCGGTCTTCGCGTCCGGATCCCCCAGGGCGACCATGAACCCCAGGTACATCAGCCGCGTCTCCAGGGTCGCCTTTTGGCCAGGCGTCCCCTTTTGCATCTGCGCCAGCTCGCCCATCAACCCGGAAACCTTCCGCAGCGCCGCGATGGCCGCCTTGCCACCATCCTTGCGAAAGGCGGGATCGGCGGGGGCATAGACCGAGGGCATCACTTCGCCCAACGCTGCATCCGCGGCGTTCAGCTCGGCCAGCAACGTCTTGGAATCCCGCGCCGGGGCCGCCTGCCCCCAGACCTGAGGCAACATTCCCGCCGCCACGACGGCCGCCAGCAACCCGGCCGCCGCCACCTGCATTTTCTTGCCCATATCCGCTTCCTTTATGAAGGCCGCGTCGCCCGACGCCTGGTGATTTGTCGATCATCATAGCGGCCACTCACCTCCGTCCCCAACTTCTGCTAAAATGGCCGCTCTGCGAAGTTCTATCCTTAGGTAAGATGCCGTGAATTCCTCCACGTCACAACCAAATTTACCGGCACCCAGCGCCTTGCCGCCCCCGATCCGCGTGGGGCCTCACGTCCTCCCGATTCCGGTGATGCAGGCCGGCCTCGCCGGGTATTCGGATATGGCGATGCGCACCGTCGCGCGGCGCCGCGGATGCCCCTATGCCGTCACCGAAGCACTGCTCGACCAGGTGCTCCTGCGCGGGGGTCGCGGTCGCGAAAAGGGGGCGATCCTCTGCGATGAGGACCACCCCGTGGCCGGGCAGCTCATGGGATCCGATCCGCACGAACTCGCCGCCGCCTGCAAACTCCTGGTGACCGCCGGCTTCGACGTCATCGACCTCAACTTCGCCTGCCCGGTCAAAAAAGTCATGGGTCGCAGCCGCGGCGGGTACCTTCTCTCCGACCCCGCCACCGCCATCGCCATCATGCGCACGGTTCGCGACGCGCTTCCGCACACGCTCCTCTCCATCAAGCTTCGCCGCGCTCTGAACGAGACCCCCCAGGCCGCCGACTGGTTTGACGAAGTTTTTAACGAGGCGCTGAATCTCCGCTTCGCCGCCATCGCCATCCACGGCCGCACCGTGGAACAAAAATACACCGGTCGGGCGAATTGGGACTTCCTCGCGCGACTCCCGGCGCGACTCAGTTCCCTCCAGCCTTCGTCCCGCCCCACCCTCTTCGGCTCGGGCGACGTCTTCACCGCTGCCGACGCACTCCGCATGTACCAGCACACGGGCCTCGACGGCATCTGGATCGCCCGCGGCGCCATCGGCAACCCCTGGATCTTCCGCGAATTCGCCGCACTCCTCGCCGGCCAGCCGCTCCCGCTTCCCCCCTCCGTTCACGAACAAAAGGACGCCCTCCTCGAACACTTCTCGCTCGCGGTGCAAATCTACGGCGAAGAGCTGGCCTCGCGGCAGATGCGTAAAATCGCCATCAAGTACTCCAAGCTGCATCCCGACGGCCCGACCGTCTGGCGCGAATTCATCGCCGTCAAAAACCAGCGCGAATGGGATGACGTCCTCGCCCGCCACTACACCAAGGACGCCGCCGGCATCTCCCTCCCCTCCGTCCCCGACGCCGCCGACCTCTGCAACACCTCCTGCGAGGCCGCCGCCGTATGAACGAACCACAAATGCACACAAATATACACGAATGGCCGACCGGTGGACCGTCGACCCTCACTCAAATCATCATTGGGTGCGCCATCAAGGTGCACAACGCCCTCGGTCCCGGGTTTCTGGAAAAAGTCTACGAAAATGCGCTGGCCCACGAAGTTCGCAAGGCTGGCCTTTTTGTCGAGCAACAAAAACCGATCCCCGTCTTCTATGACGGAAAAAACGTCGGCAATTTCGTTGCCGATCTTCTTGTCGAACACAAGGTCATCCTCGAACTCAAGACCGCGCGGGCGATCGGCGAGGACTTTTCCGCCATCTGCCTCAACTACCTCAAAGCCGCCAGCACGCCTGTCTGCCTCCTCATCAACTTCGCCAAACCCCGCCTCGAGTGGCGCCGATTTGTCGGTGAAGCCTACGCCAACGAGCCCCACCCCCTCTAACGTCATTTGTGTCCATTTGTGTCCATTTGTGGAAAATTCTCCCCTCCATGCCTGAAAAAATTCTCATCATCAAACCCAGCTCTCTCGGTGACGTCGCCACCACGCTGCCGCTCCTTTGCGATCTCCGCCGGGCGCATCCTCACGCCCGGATCGACTGGCTGCTCCACCCGGCGTTCAACGCGCTGGTGCAGGGGCATGACGCCGTCAGCGACATCCTGCCCTTCGACCGCAAAAAGCTCGGTGCCTGGTGGTACCGCCCCTCCGCGTTTTCCCTGCTGCGCCGCCTGCTCACCTCCCTCCGCGATGCGCAATACGACGCCGTCATCGACGCCCAGGGGCTGTTCCGTTCCGCGTTCCTGTCGCGTATCAGCTCCTCCCCCATGCGCATCGGTTTCGCCGACGCCCGCGAGGCCGCCCCGATCTTCTACACCGACAAAGTCTGGCTGCCCGAGGGGGGCAAAAAGATGCTCGCCGTTGACCGCATGCGGGCGCTCGGCAAAGCCCTCGGCACCAACACCGCCGCACCGGCCGAGTTCCGCCTCCCGCTGCAGTCCGCCGCCGTCGAAAAGGCCGCGGCCCTTCTTCCGCACGACGTCGTCACCCTGATCCCCGGCGCCCGCTGGAACACCAAACGCTGGCCTCTCGACCGCTTCACCCAGATCGCTGAAAACCTTCTCGCCCAAGGCGAAACCCTCCTGCTTCTGGGCAGCCCCGACGAAAAAACCCTCTGCGACCAGATCGTCCAGGCGATCGAAAATCGAAAATCGAAAATCGAAAACATCCTCAACCTCGCTGGAAAAACCGACCTCGCCACCATGGCCGCACTGCTCGCGAGAACCCGCCTCCTCATCGCCAACGACTCCGGGCCCCTGCACGTCGCCGCCGCGCTGGGCACCCCCGCCGTCGCCCTCTACGGCCCGACCAACCCGGCGTTCGTGGGACCGTACGGGCAACTGCAGAATGTGCTTCGACACGATGTCTCCTGCTTCCCCTGCCGCCACCGCACCTGCTCCCACCACTCCTGCATGAACGGGCTGGCCGTCGACACCGTCTGGCAAAAAACCACCGAACTTCTCGCCCCTACCATCAACGGAAAATCCCATTCGCATGCCGCCGCACCTATCAAATGAATAATGAATAATGCACAATGAATAATCCCCAACTCATCCTCGCCAGCGCTTCCCCCCGCCGCGCCCAACTCCTCACACGAGCCGGCATTCCCTTCACCGTGCTCATCTCCCCCGCCAAAGAACCCGCCCGCAAACCCGCGCTGATCCCCACCGACATCTGGCCCGCCACCCTCGCCTACATCAAAGCCGCCGCCGTCCAAAAACACCTTGAAACTCGAAACTCGAAACTCGAAACGCGCCTCATCCGCGCCGCCGACACTATCGTCGTCTCCCCCACCGGCGCCATCCTCAACAAACCGCGCCACCGCTCCCACGCCGCAACAATGCTCCTCTCCCTCTCCGGCAAAACCCACACCGTCATCACCGGCCTCTGCCTCCTTCGCGGCCGGCATCTCCGCCTCACCCGCGCCATCGCCACCTGCAAAATGAAACGCCTCTCCAAAAAACAACTCGACGCCTACCTCGACTCCAACCTCTGGCGCGGAAAAGCCGGCGCCTACGGCCTCCAGGACCCCTCCACCGGCGCCGGCACCGACCCCTTCATCACCCTCCTCTCCGGCGACCCCACCACGGTCGTCGGCCTTCCGTTACAATTGCTGCAAACCGAACTTGCCTCCTTCCCAAAGGACTGACCCATGCGCAAAGCCCTCCGCCAACGTTCCGCCCTCCCCGCATTTGTTATTTGTCATTTGTCATTGGTCATTCTCACCGCCTGCTCCCCCTCCGCCGCGCAGACCTCCTCCGCCCCCGCAACCGCCCCTGC
>CALCHA010000424.1 GCA_937901265.1 uncultured Phycisphaerales bacterium | reverse complement strand
CGAAATTGACGGCAAAGGTCCGGCACCCTTCGACCCCCTTCAACAGAACGAAGACGTCGACGCGCTCCAGGTCCCCCCGCGAAAGCTTCCCGAAGGAGATCGGCAAATCCCCCTCCTGCGTCACTTTGCCGATATGCCCTTTAAGGATATCGCCAGAACCCTCAACTGCCCGATAGGCACGGTGCTTGCGAGAGCCCACAGAGCCCTCGGCAAACTCCGCTCCCTTATGGAGGTCTCCCATGACCCGGCTGAACCTGATTGATGCTTCCCTCCTCGACGCCTCCGGCGAGCTCGGCCCGCACGCCCGTCAACAGTTGCACGCCTACCTTGCTCGAAAACCCCGCGCCAGGGCCACCTACCGCCGCATCCATACCCAATTTTCACGCCTCTCCGCCCTCCCGCGCACCGAACTCTCCGATGCTCAGATCACCCGGATCGGCGACTCCCTCAAAGCCGCCATCCACGGCAAACTCGCCCTCCAGGCGCGCGAAAAACAGGCAATCCGCCGCGCCAAGCTCGTTCATTACGCACTCGCAGGCGTCTCGGGCCTCGCCGCCGCAGTCGTCATTTTCGCCGGCGTCACCATGATCAACGCCTCCGCCGCCGACCATCACGCCGCCGACTCCCTCGTACGGCTGAATCGCACGATCGACCGCCTCGCCGCCAACGACCAGCGCGAGTCCACCGCCTACGATCAGGCCCTCGCCGACGTCGACGCCTCCATTCGCGAACTGCAGGCCGACAACACTTCCATGGCCGGTGCGCAAACCAATGAAATGGCCCCGCTGCTCGACGCCCTTGCGTCTCTGCCGGTGGCCCCCGCAACTCCCCTGCCCGATCCGGTTGACCAACTCGAACTCCCGCAAGGCGGCTTGTAATCATGCCTTTACCGACGCGCTTCTTCCCCCGCTCCCGGCTGGCGCTGTCGCTCCCCCTGCTCGCCCTGCTCCTGCCCGCCGCCAGCTACCTGCTGGTGCCGCGCCCATTGCCCGCCCGTGCGGCCGGCGCCACGACCGCCCCCGCCAGCACCGAGCAGGCCGCCGCGGATCGCAAAGAGCAGGAAATCGCCCGCGTCATGGAGTTCTTCCGGGTCACCCAGCCCGACGTCTATGACCAGGCAAAAAGCCTCCGCGAAGTGGATCCGGCGCGTTTTGAAAAGCTCGTTCGCGGGGCGCTGGGCACCGTTAACCACCTCGAAGCGATCAAGAAAAACGACCCGCTTCTCTTCGATCTGAAAATGAAGGACCTGGCCCTCGCTTATCAGTCGCTGCGCCTCGCCCGAGAACTTCAGAAGCCCGGCCTCACCCCCGCGGAACATGGCTCCCTCGCCACGCAGCTAACGAAAGTCGTGACCGACGAATTCGACATCTGCCAGCAGGAGCGCCAGCAGGAAATCGCCGACCTCCGCACCCGCCTGCAGGACCTCGACAAGCAGCTGCAGGAACGCGCCAAGGACAAAGACGCCCTCATTAAACAACGCGTCCAGGACCTCGTGGAAAAGCCGCCCCGTCTGGACTGGTGAGCCCGGCCCCTCGTTTCCGTCTGCGCCTTATTT
Organism: uncultured Phycisphaerales bacterium; assembly: GCA_937901265.1. Classification (GTDB taxonomy): domain Bacteria; phylum Planctomycetota; class Phycisphaerae; order WQYP01; family WQYP01; genus CALCHA01. The sequence continues at coordinate 460 of CALCHA010000424.1, read as the reverse complement.
CCCCGCCGCACCCTTCCGCCCCATCGCAAACGCGTGTCCCCGATAACCCACCGAGAGCACGCGAATCCCCTGCACCCCGACGACATATTGGACAGCGCTCGGCTCTGCGAACACATCGCGCGGCACGGCCGACAAATCCTTGGGCACCAACACCTCCAGCGACGCCGGCCAGCCCTTCTTCCGCGCCCGATAGCGCGCCGCCGCAACCATCGCCTGAGCCATCGCATCGCCCATGCCCACCGCACGCAGCCACAGGTCCTGCGCCGTCATCTCGTGGCCCACTACCAACGCCATCGCCGCTGCCACCCGGCGTTGGTATTGGCCACGCGTCTCGCCGCTCTTGGGCGCGAATATCGCCGGATCGCCCAAGCAGGCCGTGGCCAGCGCGTTCCCGTCGTCCTGTACCTTCCGCAGCTGCACCGTGCGCTCCACCCAGATCGGGCGAGCGTTGTGTAGGGAA
>CALCHA010000423.1 GCA_937901265.1 uncultured Phycisphaerales bacterium | reverse complement strand
CCGCCACGCCGGCTGCCGTCAAGTTCTGGGACGCCCACTGGCAACCCGACGACGGGTTTACCAACCTCACGGTGGACGCCGTGACCCTCAATGGCACGCAGCCCGCGCTGGACCTGTTCGCCGCCAGGCTCGCGGACAGCCGCTTTTCGGAGGATGACCGCGCCGGGTGGATGCGTGCGAGCATCCTGATCCACCGCAACGACCTCCTGCTTCTCAAAATGTGCGATGCTTACCTCCGGGGCAACGCCACCCCGGCGCTCAAGCTGGCCCTGCTGGAAGTGCTCTTCGATGAGAAGCCCGAAGTCTGGTTCATGCCGGCGACCGTGCGCAAAGCCCCCCCGCGCCCGCCCCTCCCCAAGGATGCCGCCGACGTGCTGACTTCCCTGGGCCAGTACGCGATCGACCACCTCAGCCCCCCCGCCGCGCTGGACCTGAAGATCAAGGGCACCCTCCAGGCGATCACTGCCACCCAAAAATAACCACTCCTCTCGGCCTGTCCGCCCTTGCCAGCACCTGCCGCCCTCATTACTCTCACCGGTCTGGCTGGTCCGTTGAACCTCACGCTGTCTCACCCCGGAGCCTCCATGCTGTCCCCCCTGCGCCATCTGGGTAATACGTCCATCGTCGGCATGCAGTGGGGCGACGAGGGCAAAGGCAAGATTGTTGACCTTCTCACGGAACAGTTCGACTTCGCCGTCCGCTGGAACGGCGGCTCCAACGCGGGGCACACCGTCAAAGTGCACACCAACGGTGTGGAAAAGAAATACGCCTTCCACCTGATCCCCTCGGGGATCCTCCGCCCCGACTGCACGTCGGTGATCGCCAACGGTGTCGTCATTGACCCCCTGAAGCTTCTCGAAGAAATCGACACGCTCATCACGCAGGGCGTCAAGATCGAATCCAACCTGAAAATCTCGAGCCACGCGCACATCGTATTTCCCTACCACAAGCTGCAGGACCAGCTTGGCGAAGCTGCGGCGGGAGGGGGAAAAATCGGGACCACCGGCCGGGGAATCGGTCCCTGCTACGCTGACAAGGCGAACCGCTCCACCGCCATCCGCCTCGTCGACCTGCTCGACGACGACCGGCTCAAAGCCAAGCTGCCCGGCATCGTCGAACAGAAAAATCTGCTCTTCAAAGCCCTCTACAACGCCGCCCCGGATCAGCTCCTGGAATGGGAGCCGATGTTCGAGCAGTACCGCTCCTGCGGCGAACAGCTCCGCCCTTTCGTCACCGACACCACCCGCCTCCTCCACACCGCCTGGAAGGCGGGCAAACGCATCCTGTTCGAAGGCGCCAATGCGGTGCTTTTGGACGTCGACCATGGCACGTTTCCGTTCGTCACCTCGTCGAACTGCGGCACCGGCCTCTCCGTCGGTACCGGCCTGCCGGGCGCCGCCGTCAACTCCACCATCGGCATCGTGAAAGCGTATTCGACGCGCGTCGGCTCGGGGCCATTCCCCACGGAACAGGACAACGAGATCGGCAAGCGCATCCGGGAGCGCGGCCACGAGTATGGCACCACGACCGGGCGCCCGCGACGCTGCGGGTGGATCGACGCCGTCGCTCTCCGTTACACCGCGGCCATCACCGGCGCCACGGCCCTTTCCATCATGCTTCTGGACGTGCTCTCGGGCTTCGATGAACTCAAGATCTGCACGGGCTACGCCCTTCCCGGGCAGGGCTCCGATTGCACCACCGACTGGTTCCCTGCCGACGCATTCGAGCTTCAGCACGTTCAGCCGGTGTATGAGTCCCTGGCTGGCTTCCCCGAACCGCTGGAAGGGATCACAGGGTTCGATGGGCTTCCTCCCAACGCCAAACACTACCTTGCACGACTGGAGCAGCACATCGGGGTGCCCATAAAAATTGTTTCCATCGGGCCATCGCGCCACCAAACGCTCATTCGCCCCTGAGGCCAACCCATAGGGCCGGGGCCACGGGGGTAAATTCGAGCCTTTCTTCTGGCGGCGGGCGAGACGTCCGCGGCGCGTCGTGGGGGGTTGCCCTGTTCGGTGACCGCGCTGCGTCAGGCTCGTCTTGCCCCGGCCTCCCCGACCGCCCTATCATGGGATTGTCTCACACGAAGGATCGCCATGACCCTGCAGACTGCTCGACTTTCCTCCGCCGACGTTCGTGCCGGCGCTGCCAGCCCGCAAAGGGCCTCTGCCAATGTTCCTGACGCCGAAGGGCGCTTCGGTGCGTATGGGGGGTCTTACGTTCCCGAAACCCTCATGGTGGCCGTGCGGCAACTTTCCGAAGAATATGAACGCGCGAAAAAGGACCCGGAATTCCGCCGGCAGTTGGCGTACTACCTCAAGCAGTTCGTCGGCCGTCCGACCCCGCTTTATTTCGCCGAACGCCTGACGCAGCTGGCGCGTGACAATTCCAGGAGCGGCACGGGCGCCAAAATTTTTCTTAAGCGCGAGGACCTCTGCCACTCCGGTGCCCACAAAATCAACAACACTCTCGGACAGGCCCTGCTGACGCTCCGCATGGGTAAGAAGCGTGTCATTGCTGAAACCGGTGCGGGCCAGCATGGCGTCGGCACGGCCACCGCGGCCGCCGTCTTTGGCCTCTCGTGCGATGTTTACATGGGCTCCGAAGACATCCGCCGGCAGAACCTCAACGTGTACCGGATGAAGCTGATGGGGGCCCGGGTGATCCCCGTGGAGTCGGGGTTGAAGACCCTTAAGGATGCCCTCAACGAAGCGCTGCGTGACTGGATGGGATCCGTTGAAAACACGCACTACATCATCGGCACGGTCGCCGGGCCGCACCCGTTCCCGCAGATCGTCCGCGACTTTCAATCCATTATTGGCACGGAAACCCGCGCCCAGTCCCTCGACCAGTTCGGACGCCTTCCGGACGCGATCGTCGCCTGCGTCGGCGGCGGATCCAACGCGGCGGGCATTTTCTACCCCTTCGTCGAAGATACCGCTGTGCGACTGGTCGGCGTTGAACCCGGCGGCAAAGGCTCCGCACTGGGCCAGCACGCGGCGTCGCTGGGCTTCGGCCAACCGGGCGTGCTTCATGGGACGCTGACCTACGTCCTGCAGAACTCGGACGGCCAAACGGCGGACGTCCACTCCGTTTCCGCCGGCCTCGATTATCCGGGCGTCGGGCCGGAACATGCCTACTGGAAGGACACGGGGCGCGTCAGCTACGAGACCATTTCCGATCAAGAAGCGCTCGATGCTTTTCACCTCACGGCGCAGCGCGAAGGGATCATCCCCGCCCTGGAATCCGCACACGCCATCGCCCATGCGATGAAGCTGGCGGCTACGATGGACAATGACCAGGTGCTGGTGATCAACCTCTCGGGCCGGGGCGACAAAGACTGCATGGAGGTCGCCCGCCTCACGAGCCCGGAATAACGCCGCGTCCTTGGCACGCCCTGGTCCCGGCGCCGGGTTTGTGAAGTGGAATTGGGAGAAACATGGCCAAGACCAAGACTTACTTTCTCTGCCGCAATTGCGGGTCGATGCACCCCAAGTGGCTGGGAAAGTGTCCCGATTGCGGGACGTGGGATTCGCTCGAAGAGGTCAGCAAAGCCACCGAAGATCCGCATCGGCCCAAGGCGCTGGACGCGCTGGCACCGGTGGGGGGCGGAGATCGCGGGGCGGAGGGTGCCGGGGCGTTGCCGCGGCGCGGCGCAGCGTTTGAAAATGAGTCGGTGCCGCTGCCGCTGGCGGACATTCCGCCGCTGGAAGTTCCGCGCATCAGCACGCACATTTCGGAGTTCGACCGCGTGCTTGGGGGCGGCGTGGTGCCGGGGTCGGCGATTTTGCTGGGCGGTGAGCCGGGGATCGGCAAATCGACGCTGCTGCTGCAGGCGCTGGCGCAGATGGCGGCGCCCCGCGGGGGCACGCCGCCGGAGGTGCTGTACGTCACGTCCGAAGAGTCGGCGCAGCAGACCCAGCTCCGGGCAGGGCGGCTGGGCTTTGGCAATTCGCGGCTGAAGGTGCACGCCGAAACCAACCTTGAGAAAATCACCACGCACATCGGCCGCCTGCGGCCCGCGCTGGCCGTGATCGACTCGATTCAGATGATCTACAACCCCGGCAACCCCTCCGCCCCGGGCAGCGTGTCGCAGCTGCGCGACTGCTGCACGGAGCTGGTCTACCTTGCCAAGGCGTCGGGCACCGCGGTGTGTCTGGTCGGGCATGTCACCAAGGAAGGCATTCTCGCCGGACCCAAGCTGGTCGAGCACATCGTGGACACGGTGCTTTATTTTGAGGGGGACTCGCACCATGACCACCGCATCGTGCGGGCGGCCAAGAACCGCTTTGGCACGACGTTGGAGATCGGCCTGTTCCGGATGACCGGTTCGGGGCTTGACCCCGTGGATGACGCTTCGACGCTGCTGCTGGATCCGCAGGAGAAGGGGGAGAAAACCGCGGGGTCCGTCGTCACGGCCGCGCTGCAGGGCTCGCGCGTGCTGATGGTTGAGGTACAGGCGCTGACGACCGACGCGATGCTTGGGACCGCCAAACGGAAAGTTTCAGGAGCGGACGCCTCGCGCGTGGCGATGATCATCGCGGTGCTGGAGAAGCGTGCGGGACTGCGGCTGGTGGACAAGGATGTGTTCGTGAATATCGTTGGCGGGATCAAGTTGTCGGACCCCTCGGCGGATGCGGCCATTGCGCTGGCGATCGCGTCGGCGCACATGAATCGCCCGCTGCAGCCCTCGACGCTGGTGCTGGGCGAGCTCGGGCTGCTGGGGGAATTCCGCCCGGTGATCCAGGTTGCCCAGCGCATGATCGAGGCGCAGCGTCTGGGTTTTGCGCACGCCATCGTGCCGGCGCGTACGAAGCTGCCGGCGAAGCCCACCTCTCTGCAGGCGCACCTCTGCCGCCGCCTTGATCAAGCCCTCGACCTGCTGCAGTGATGCTTACGGAATGACCGCTTACGGAATGACTTTGTTCAGTGGGTAGCTGATGATGCCCGTTGCGCCGGCGCGCTTGAGCTTTGGAATCAGATCGCGCTCGCTCTTCTCGTCCACGATGACCTCGACCGCGGCCCAACTGCCGTCGGCCAGGGGCGAAACGGTGGGCGACTTTTCCGCGGGCAACAGCTTGAGAATCGCCTGCAGGGACTCTCGCGGCGCGTTGAGCTTCAGGCCCACCTTCTCCCGCGCATTGATCGCCCCCTGCAGCAGCAGCGCGATGTTTTCAATCTTCTCCCGCTTCGCGCCGCCCTGTGCCCACACTTTTTTGTTAGCGATCAGGCGGGTAGTGGAGGTCATGAGTGTGTCGATGATGCGGAGGTTGTTGGCGCGGATGGAGGAGCCGGTTTCGGTCACGTCGACAATGGCGTCGAGCAGGCGTGCCTTGACCTCGGTGGCCCCCCAGGAGAATTCGATTTTGACCTTGATGCCCTTGTCCTCGAAATATTTGCGGGTGAAGCCCACCAGCTCGGTGGCAACCACGCCCCCGTCGAGGTCCTCGGGCTTCTGCACCGTGGATTCGTTGGGCACGCAGAGCACCCACCGCGTCGGCCGGCTGGTCGCCTTGGAGTAGACGAGTTCGAGGACTTCCTGCACATCGGTGCCATTTTCCTGGATCCAGTCGAAGCCGGTGAGGCCGACGTCGATCACGT
>CALCHA010000422.1 GCA_937901265.1 uncultured Phycisphaerales bacterium | reverse complement strand
CGTTCCGATCCAGCACCGCACCCCTGAAGTTCCGATCCGTGAACGCCACCGACGCCGGCCCGTCCCACGGCTCCATCAGGCAGCTGTGATACTCGTAAAACGCACGCCGCCGCGGATCCATCGACTCGTGGTTCTGCCACGCCTCAGGAATCATCATCATGACCGACTGGGGCAAGCTCCGCCCCGTCTGCAGCAGCAGCTCCAGGCAGTTGTCAAAATCCCACGAGTCCGACCCGTCCGGCTCGATCACCGGCTTGATCTGCTCGATCTCCGCACCCGGAAACAGGTCGCTCTTGAACATTCCTTCACGCGCCCGCATCCAGTTCACGTTCCCCCGCCGCGTGTTGATCTCGCCGTTGTGCGCCGTGAACCGGAAGGGCTGCGCCCGGTCCCAGCTCGGAAACGTGTTGGTTGAAAAACGCGAATGCACCAATGCCAGGTGGCTCGAAAAATCGGTATCGTCGATGTCCGCCCGGAAGTATTCCGTCACCTGCGCCGGCGTCAATTGCCCCTTGTAAATGAGCACCTTCGTCGACAGCGAACAAACGTAAAAATAGTTCGCCATCGGCATGTCCATACCCCGGCAGGCGTACGTCGCACGCTTCCGCACGATGTACAGCTCCCGTTCCAGCGCGTCGCCCACCTTCCCCGTGCTCCCGCCTCCGATGAAAAGCATCTTCAGCTTCGGCTCCACCCGCTTCGCCGACATTCCCAACGTCGAATTGTCCGTGGGGACATCCCGCCACCCCAGCAGTTCCAGCCCCTGCTCCTTCACAAACTCCGCCACCTTCGCCTCGCAGGCCAGCCCCTGCTCGCCATCCGTCGGCAAGAAGACGATCCCCGCCCCATACGACCCCTTCGCCGGCAGCGAAATGCCCGCATCCCGCAGCGCCACCTTCACCAGGAATTCGTGCGGCAAGCCGGTGAGAATCCCGGCGCCGTCGCCGGTGTTCTGCTCACACCCGCAGGCACCGCGGTGGTCCATGTGCTCCAGCATCGTCAGCGCGTTCTTCACGATGGCGTGCGAAGCGTTTCCCTTGATGTGCGCGACAAACCCCACGCCGCACGAATCATGCTCGTACGCCGGATCATAAAGCCCGATTTTCCCAGGATTTCCACCTACAACGCCACCCCGAACCCCCATGCCGACCTGATACGTACTCAAGGAAAAACCTCCGGAAAAGAGCCCCTCGCCCCTGCCTCCGCGCGCACGTTAACCAATCGTTTCGCCAGTGCGTTACGAGTCGCATAGTTTAGCACTTCCCTCCCCGCTCATCAAGAAAATCCTTAAAGGCTCCGCGGCCTTCCGTGTGTAAGGACTTCCTTCCTGCACGCCTTGTGACGCAACGGTGCGGACTTTGGATCGGGCGTCCCGGCAAGCCTCACAGGGCAATGTCTGGACCGCTGCACACTACCCGCCAAGCCCCTGATTCAGATCCTGCACCACCCGTTGATCCTTCACGTACAAGTAGTTCCGCCCCTCATATTCCGTCACCTCCCCCGACACCCGGAACTTTGTTGCCTTGGTCCCATTGTCCGAGGCCTTCTGCATCGCCATCAGCAGCCGCGACGGAATCACGCCCATCGGCGGATCGCGCAGCGCCTTGCCGTCCGCGTCGAACACAAACAGCCATTCCCCCGTCTTGGCGTCCTTCGTCAGCCGCCCCACCTGGTTCCACACAAAGCCCCCTTCCGGAATCCGATTCACCCCCGGCGGGTTCGGAGCCACCGCCCCCGCGCGCGCCTCGACCGCTGCCGTCGCCCCGGCCGGTGGCACAGCCGCCGGCGCAACCGCCGTCGGACGCGTGCTCAGCAGGCTCTCCAGCACCGACTGCGCAGTGGGCTGCCCCGGTGCCGACGCCGGCCCCCCGGGTGCCGCGGCTGTCGGCGCAACCTGCGTGGCTGCCGGCGCAGCCGTCGGCGGCGCGACCGGTGGCGCCACGTCAAACTGCCCGAACGCCAATCCCCCCGATGCCACCGCCAACACCGCAATCACCGCTCTCTGGCTTACCGTCATAACGCTTCCTTGCTTGCTCGAAGAGCCGATTGTCGAATGCTCCCCCATCCCCCGTCAAGCCCGCCACCGCGCCATTCCTCTTGCCCCAAAAACGAGCGCCCCCGACTCTCGCGAGCCGGAGGCGCTGAGGAAGGAGTGATTCCTCCACCCACCCGCACCGCCTATTTCCCTTTTTCCGCCGCCGCCACCGCCGCGGCATCATATTTCCGCGCTTCGGTCATCAGCGCGTTGTACAGCGGCACATTCTTGCCCCGGACGTTCTTCGCCCAGTTGATCAGCGGCAAGGCTTTCTCCCGCGGATCCGCGATCCGCGGCGCGGCGACCGGTGCCGGTTTCGCCGCTGGCGCCGCATACGCCGCCACCACCCCGGCCGCTCTCACGCCCGTCTGATACCGGGGCACATGGCTGTAGGCCTCATTCCGCGCATCATCAATCGTGTACCCATACTGCCCCACCTCGCTGTAGGGCAGGTAGTCCGAGTAAATAAATGAGTTCACCGGATAGCGCACCATCGTCGACTGCATGTAAGGCGAGACAAATGCCGTCCCCGGCCCCGCCACGTTGAACGGCGTCGGGTAGGGATACACCGGCCGATCGTAGCGCTGGGCCCGCGCCCCCTCGGCCAGGTGGGCCGGCAAATAGACCGGCGCCATGATCGCCCCGTTGGTGCCGCCATAAAAAATTTCCTGGTGCGCACCATATTGATACTGCACCGGCTCGTAAACGGTCTGCGCATGCGCCGTCGCTGAACCCGCCGCCAGAACTCCCGCCGCCAAACAACCGAAGATCAGATAAGATTTCATAACGCCCCTGCGATACGCTGCCTCTGAACCGTGGCATGCGAAACTGCCCGCACGCGCCTCAACTTCAGGCTAACCCGGCATTTGCGCGAGTCAAATCTCACCCGCTGGGGTTGATAACTTTGGCAATTTGGGCAAGCGATTCCCGCCCTTGCCCCGGTTCGCCCCCATAAATTCCCATAATGCGAATGCGACTGCTGTGGGCCCCCACTCCGCCCCGGCGATGGCGCTATACGACAACAAAATTCATATTTTTGTTGCAACTGGCGGGATTCCGGCGCATTAAACTTGCGGAGCGTCAGCGGTTTTCAGCGCCCGCTCAAGATTTTTATCAGAATTTGGCGGAAACTATGAACGTTTGTTGTATAATGCAACGCTCGTTCTTCACACACTCGACCTGCAGCATCCTTTACCCCGAGGAGTCCCTCCCATGAAACGTCGTCGTTCTGGTTTCACCCTCATCGAGCTGCTGGTCGTCGTCGCG
>CALCHA010000421.1 GCA_937901265.1 uncultured Phycisphaerales bacterium | reverse complement strand
CGATCATCCGCCGATGGCATCGCCACCATACCGCTTCCGAGCACATGATGGACACCCGCCGCGCGGTACTGTGGCGATTCAATTCGGCGATGCCCGCCTCGAACTCCTTCGTCTGCATGTAGTCCGCGTACGCACGAAAGCGGACATTCTGCCACGCCGCGTTGAGGCTGCTCGTTTTCGAGAGCCGAAAGCCTCCCAGGGCCGCGATGTGAACGTACGCGATTCCCGCTGCGGGAAGAGCCTCTTCCATCGCTGCTTTGCAGAACCAGGGAAAAGTCTTCGAACGCGGGACCGTTCGCACATCGATGAGTTCCTGAACCTTCCACGCCTGCAACAGCGCGACAAACACCAGCCACTCTCGGGTGGAATGGCCAATGGTAAATAGCGTTCGCTTACTCATGGTTATTCAATTCAAGCATGCGGTCGGCACTTCCGGCCAGCGGATGTCCCCGCGGGTGTCCTTCAGGCCTTGCTGACCTTGGTGAGGGCTGACCCCTTGTGCATCGCGATGTGGTCGGTCTTGTCGCTCTTGATCTCATATTGCGGCTCCTCCTTCGAGGCGTGCACCTTATAACCCTTGAACGTGATGACCGACGTGATCCGCTTGGTGATGGTCCCGCGGACACGCCCGGCCTCGGAATTCCATTCCACATGGTCGCCAATTTTGAAAGTCTCTGACATGGGGGGGGCTCCTGTCATCGCGTTTCGGGAAATGCATCGACGATTCCTTGGTCATCGTAGCGCCATCATGTTGCCGGGGCGGCGCCGCCCGGGGAACCGCATGATGAACGAGCCGCGGTTAAGCCGCGGGGGCGTTCGTCGGAACATTCGCGGGCTTCCGATGCCACAGGCGATAGAGTGCCGGCAAGACGAACAACGTCAGGAGCGTCGCCGAAATTAATCCACCGATGACGACCGTGGCCAGGGGCTTCTGGACCTCTGCGCCCGCGCCATGAGCCAGGGCCATCGGCACAAAGCCCACGATGGCGACCATCGCGGTCATCAGCACCGGCCGCAGACGAACGCTCGGCCCCTGCAGAACCGCGTCCTCCAGCGTCATTCCCTCCCGGCGAAGTTGGTTGATCGACGAGACCATGATCAGGCCATTGAGCACCGCGACGCCCGACAATGCGATGAAGCCGACGGCCGCGGAGATGGAAAAGGGCATGTCTCGCAACCAGAGCGCGACGATGCCGCCGGTCAGCGCCAGCGGAATGCAGGTAAAGACCATCAGTGCATATTTGATCGATCCGAACGAACTGAAAAGGAACAGGAAAATGATGAAGAAACAGACCGGCACGACCAGCATCAGCCGATCGCGCGCCGCCTGCAGATTTTCAAATTGTCCGCCCCAGGTGAGCCAAGTTCCGGGCGGGAATTGGATGGCGGCTTCAATCTTACTCTGCGCTTCATGCACGAAGGAACCGATATCGCGGCCGCGCACGTTGGCTTGCACCACCACCCGGCGCTTCCCATCCTCCCGGCTGATCTGATTCGGGCCTTCCGCAACTGTTACATGCGCGATCGAGCCAAGCGGCACGAAGGGGAATGACTCGACCGCGTCGGTAGGATTGCCGCGCGGGAATGACGTTAGCGATACAAGGGTGGGATCCTTGTCCTGATCGGGCAGGGGCACGGGCAACGATTCAATAGTTTCAAAATTCTGTCGCACTTCATCGGACAGCCGCACCACCATGTCGAAACGCTTATCGCCTTGAAAGACCATGCCGGCCTCCCGGCCGCCCAGAGCCGTGGCGATGACCTCCTGAACGTCCGACGCGTTCAGCCCAAAACGGGACGTCGCCACGCGGTCGATCTCGATGTTCATCACCGGCAGTCCCTCCGTCTGCTCCACCTGCACATCGGCAGATCCCGGAACCGAGCGAAGAATGGCGGCGATGTGATTGGCGATGGGGACCATCTTGTCAAAGTCCTCGCCGAAAACCTTCACCGCGATATCCCCGCGCGTGCCCGCAATGAGTTCGTTGAAACGCATCTGAATGGGCTGCGTGAACTCGATGGAATTGCCCGGGATCCGTTGCAGTGCTTCCTCCATGCGGCCAATGAGATTTGCCTTGCTTTCCTTCGGGTTCGGCCATTGGGAGCGCTGTTTAAGAATGACGAAGTTATCGGTGGCATTCTGCGGCATGGGATCAGACGCCAATTCCGCGGTGCCCGTCTTCGAGAAGATGAACGCCACTTCCGGGAACTTTGCAAGCGCCTTCTCGGCATCCTGCTGAATGGCAAGCGACTGCGTCAGCGACGTGCTGGGGATCCGCAGCATCTGGATCGCAATATCGCCCTCATCCAGTGACGGAATGAACTCCTGGCCGAGCCGCGAAAAGAGCCACGCTGAGCCGGCGAGGAGCAGCACACTTGCAGCGATCACGCCATACCGCCAGCGCAGCGTCCACCGCAGCGCCGGGCGGTAGCCGCGCCCGGCAATCCGCAAAATCAGGTTTTCCTTTTCGGTCACCTTGCCACGCATGCAAATGGCGACCATTGCCGGCACAAACGTGAAGGAAAGGATGAACGCCGCCACCAGCGCCAACAGCACGGTAACCCCCATCGGAGAAAACATTTTCCCTTCGATGCCGGTCAACGCGAGCAGGGGGATGTAAACCACCATGATGATCATTTGGCCGTAGGCGATCGGCCGCACCATCTGCGCCGAAGCGCTGCTTACCTCGTGGAGTCTTTCCGCCAGGGTCAGCCGGCGTCCCAGTGCATGCTGGCGATGGCCAAGAGCACGCAAGCAGTGTTCCACGAGAAAGACTGAACCATCGACGATGATGCCAAAGTCGATGGCGCCAAGGCTCAGGAGATTGCCGCTGGTGCCCGTCTTCATCATGCCGATGGCGGTCATGAGCATGGAGAGCGGGATCAGCGCCGCGATGATGAGGGCCGCACGGACGTTGCCCAGCAGCAGAATGAACACGAGGATGACAAAGACCGCGCCCTCCACCAGGTTGTTGCGGACCGTGGTCAGCGTGCGCTCGACGAAATCGGTACGGTTCAAAACCGTTTGCGCTTCGATATCCGGAGGCAGCGTCTTGTTGACCTGCTGCATCTTCGCGTCGACCTTCGCGGCAACCGTGCGGCTGTTTCCGCCGATCAACATCAGGGCGGTGCCGACAACGACTTCCCCGCCATTCTGGCTCGCCGCACCGGTGCGCAGCTCCTTGCCGATGTCCACTTGTGCGACATCGCGCACGTGGATCGGTGTTCCATTCCTCGTGCCGACAACGATGGCCTCGATCTGCTTCTGATTCTCAATACGTGCGGCTGCACGGACCAGATATATCTCTCCTTTGTGCTCGATGAAACCTGCACCCGTGCTGATATTGTTCTTTTCCAGCGCCTCAATGAGGTCATGAAAAGTGAGGCGATAGCTCACCAGCTTCATGGGGTCGGGCTGAATCGCGTACTGCTTCACGTAGCCGCCGATGGAATCGACGCCGGCGATGCCGACCACGTTGCGAAGCTGGGGGCTGATGATCCAGTCCTGCACGGTGCGCAGATAGGATGCCTGCTGATCCGCGGTCGTTAAGCGCTCGCCTTCAACCGTGACGTAGGAACCATCGCTTTGCCATCCGGGCTTGCCATCGGCGAAGTTGAGACCCTTGCCTCCTGGATGCCGATAGCGCACGGCGTACATATATATTTCACCGAGGCCGGTGGAAACGGGCCCCATGGCGGGTTCTGCGCCGGGCGGCAGATTCTCTTTCGCCTGATCCAGCCGTTCCTTCACCTGCTGGCGCGCAAACCAGATATCCGTTCCATCTCGAAATACCGCTGAAATCTGCGAGAAGCCGTTGCGGCTCAGCGAGCGGGTGGATTCCAGTCCGGGAATACCGGCGAGGGCGTTCTCCAGCGGAAACGTCACCTGCTTTTCAATTTCGTTGGGGCTCAGCGCCGCATATGCCGTATTGACCTGCACCTGAACATTCGTGATATCGGGCACGGCGTCAATGGGCAGCCGCTTCAGTGCGAAAATGCCGGCCACCGCCACCGCGATGGTGAGGATGACAACCAGCCAGCGGTTCTCCACGGAAAATCGCACAAGCCGCTCAAGCGTTGACGCCTGCTGCACGTGGTCTTCGAGGTCCTTCATTGCGTTACTCCCGGCATTGTTAGTGTTCACCAGCGTCCCCCTTCCCCAGGTCTGCCTTCAGAATGAAACTTCCTCGGACGACGGCTGCTTCACCGACCTCCAGCCCCGTCAGCACGGGCACCATCCCACCAACAGGCTTGCCGATGGAAAGCGACCTTGTGATAAAGGTGTGCTCTTCGCCTTTCACTGGCACAAACACCGTGGGCACACCGTCTATAGTTTGAATCGCTTCCTCGGGGATGGCGAGCACCGGCTCGCTGTGCTCCTTGCCTGCAGTCGCCATTAATTCGGCCTGCGCGAACATCCCTGGACGGATGAACCCATCCTTGTTGGCCACCTCGACCCGAACCCGCGCGGAGCGGGTGGCCGGATCCAGCACCGGCTCGATAAACGAAACCTTTCCCTGGACACTTTCGTTCGTGGCTGCCACGAGACGGACAAGAACATCCGAGCCCAGAGCAATGTCCTTGGGCCGCAGTTCGGG
>CALCHA010000420.1 GCA_937901265.1 uncultured Phycisphaerales bacterium | reverse complement strand
CGAGCACCGTGCACACCATGGTGCGCACCATGTGGTACAGAAAGCCGCTGCCCTCGACAGCGAAGATCACGAGCGGCCCGCGGCGGTGAATGCCGCAGGAGAAAATCGTGCGCACCGAATTTTCGCGCTCATCCGATTTTCCCTTGAAGGCGGAGAAGTCGTGCTCCCCCACGTAGGCCGCGCACGCCTCCTGCATCGCCGGGAGGTCGAGCTTGCGATAAAAGTGGTAGCTGTAATGGCGATAGAACACCGGGCGATCCTGGTCCGCCCAGATCACGTAGCGATACCGCTTGTGTTTCGCCCGCCGCACGTTGAACTCCGGCCCCATCGCCGCGATCGATGTGATCAAGATATCCGCTGGCAGCCGGCTGTTAATCGCCTTGCGCAGCCGTTCGGGTTCCAGCGCCGATTCCACTTCCATGGCGGCGACCTGCCCCTGCGCGTGGACCCCGGTGTCGGTGCGCGAGGAGCCGTTGATGGTGACCGGATGACTGACGATATAGCCCGCGGCCTTTTCGACCTCGCGCTGCACGGTGGGGGCCGGTTCGGGCTGCCGCTGCCACCCCCAGTAAGCGGTTCCGTCGTAGACGATGGTGAGCTTGTAGCAACTCACGCGGATTGTGGCGTTTCGAGGCTGACCAATTCCTGGATGCGAATGTGGGCGATCCGATCTGACTCTGGGAAACAGTAGAACACCTGCGAGCCATTCACCGCAACACGGAATGGATCGCGTACCTCGTAATGCTGTCCGTTGGTCGCGATAATTTGAAACGGCACGAACGGCTCGGCCCGCAGAAGCTCACGAACCATTTCAATGATGGACCCTGCGTCTGATGGATTCTGACCGGCCATGTGGTTCTCCGCAGAATTCGTGATGACCCGCCGACGCTCATTTTACCAGCAGTTCCGCGATCTGGACGGCGTTGAGTGCGGCCCCCTTCAGGAGCTGATCGCCCGCGACGAACATGCAGAAACTCTTGCCGCTGGGATCGGAAATATCGGTGCGAATGCGCCCGCAGAGAATATCATCCTGGCCCGAGGCGTCCTTGGGCATGGGCATGTAGTTTTTCTCGATATCGTCGACGATCTTCACGCCGGGAGCCTTGGCGAGGATGGCGCGGATTTCGTCCGGCGTGATTGGCCGCTCACATTCGACCATGAGGGCCTCGGAGTGCGCCCGGAGCACCGGAACGCGGACGCAGGTGGCGGAAATGCGGATGCTCTCGTCGCCGAAAATCTTTTTTGTTTCCTTCACCATTTTCATCTCTTCTTCGTTGTAGCCGTTCGCCGGATCGATCTTCGTGTTGTGGCTGAACAGGTTGAACGCGTAAGGATGCGGCAGCACGGTGTTCTGATAGTCGCGGCCCTCCAGGTGGGCCCGGGTGCTCTCCCGGAGTTCTTCCATCGCCGCCGCCCCTGCCCCCGACGCCGCCTGATAGGTCGAGGCGATGAAGCGCACAATCCGGTTTTTCTGATGGATCGGCCACAGCGGGGTGATCGCGATGATGGTCGAGCAATTCGGGTTGGCCAGGATGCCCTTGTGGGCCTTGGCCGCCTCCGGATTGACCTCTGGAATCACCAGTGGGACGGTGGGGTCCATGCGGAATGCCGAGCTGTTATCCACGACGATCGCACCGGCCTGCACTGCGATGGGACCAAACTTTTTGCTGATGCCGCCGCCGGCTGAAAAGAGTGCGATGTCCACGCCCTTGAAGCTGGACTCGGTCAGCTCGGTGACGGTGAGATTCTGCCCCTTGAAGGTCATGAGCTTGCCTGCGGAACGGGCCGAGGCGAGGAGGCGAAGTTCCTTCAGGGGAAACTTGCGCTTCTCCAGACATTCCATGAATTCGACGCCCACGGCGCCCGTTGCGCCGACGATGGCCACGACAGGGGAAGAAAGCGACATCGGTGAAAATCCTTAAAAGTGGTGGGGGGGTACCTGGGCGCGTGGCTGACAACTTCTGGTCAACGCCAAGTGGACCGCGAACCGCGCTCAGGCGACTTTGCGGCCGTCGCTGAGGAAAGACTCATCAAGGGCGTAGGGGTGCAGTTCGCCACACATGCCGGGCTTGGCGGGGCCGTCGAAAGGATGGAGGACCGAGTGGCGGGAGCGTTCCAGATAATCGGTACGTCCGACACGGATGAAATCGCAGGCGTCGAGGCTGTCCTTGACTTCATTCTGGGCACCCTGCTTGAGGACCCACTCGAAGCCGTCGACCTTGGGTGCGATGATATTGCGCGCCTGGCGATAAAACGCGCGGAGCGCGGTCTGCCCCTCTTCCAGGCTGCGTGCGAAAGCAGCCTTCAGGGCCGTGAAGCCCGTCAGGGAAAGGTCGCGCCGTTTGATGGCGTCGGCCATGGTGGTACAGCGCAGGGACTGGGTATAGAGAGCAGGGTTGGCGAGCACTTCTGGGGGAAAGGACATGACGAAATCACCGCGTTCGGGCAGGCCGCCATTCTGCATGATGGCAAGGAGTTCAAGGTCGCGGTTGGGATTGACCACGCGGTGAAAAATGCCGGGACGAAAGAAGACGGCTTGGTGCGGTTCAAGGGGGACCGTCTGCAGGCCGTCGATGGAGAGCAGCTCGATGGAGCCGGTGCCTTTGAGGATGTAGTAGATTTCGGAGCAGGCAAGATGGACATGGGCACCGCCGCCGGGGACTCCATCGGGGCCGGTGTCGGTATAGACCCGGATGTGGGTCAAGCCGATTCCCCCGGGAAGAATAAACTGGCGGATGTCCATAAGGCCCTCGAATCGTGCAAAATAAAGCAAAGATAAGCGAGTCATCTTAT
>CALCHA010000419.1 GCA_937901265.1 uncultured Phycisphaerales bacterium | reverse complement strand
GGACGCGCTCGAACCCCTGTTGGTGAAGGAGTCCCAAACGCCACTGGTGCAGATCGGGCCGGTGACGACAGTGTCGGCGGTGCGGTGTCCGGGCCTGGCAGCAGGGTTATTTACGGTTCCGGATGACTTCAACGATCCGCTCCCCGAGGATATCCTTCGGGACTTCGAAGGCGGATGAAATTATTGCTGGATACGCATGTGTTTTTGTGGTTCACCGGTGAGCCGGAGAAACTCTCTGCGCGTTTGCTGGGCGCGCTGATCGATCCAGAAAATGAAGTGTATTTCAGTCCGGTTTCGTTTTGGGAGATTGCGGTCAAGTATCAATTGGGGAAGCTGCCGCTGAAGGAGGAGCCGGCGGTGCTGGTTTCGCGGGAGCGTGCGCGCGCCGGTATTCGACCGTTGCCGCTTGAGGAAGAAGATATTCCATTTTTGCATACGCTTCCGAGGTTGCATCGTGATCCGTTCGATCGCTTGTTGATTTGCCAGGCACTACATCATCATATGGTTTTGGCGACGGATGATCATTTGATAAAGCGATATCCTGTTTCCATTCTGAAATAGCGGCAAACACATAGAATCTCGGCGCGTGCAGGCGATGCGTCGAATTTGTGGCAGGATCGACTTGGATACGCCGGAAATGGTGGGACACCGCTATATTGAACCGACGTGGCGTTGAAGCAGCGGCGAGTTTGAGCCGGCGGGAAAGGGTGCGGCGGGGGTCTGGTTTTCAAGGTTTTTTGGTGTCGCCGAGGAGCAGTTCCTTGAGGTCGGTGCTGGCTTGTTGGAGCAGCAGGGGCGCGACGTGAGGATCGGCGAAGGTGCCGGTGGCGCGCAGGGTGGTGACGTGGGACTGGAGGACGCCGACGATCTCGTCGAGGTCGGCAAGGACGGGGAGGCGGATGTCGCGCAAAGGGCGCGCGGAGCCTGCGAAGATGAGGTCGATGGGGCTGTTGGGCATCCCGAGGATGTTGTTGACGTGGCCGGCGGCACGGAGTTGGATGCCGCGGTTGAAATAGGCCAGGTCGGTAATGTGGGCGTCGCCTTGTTCGAAGCGGAAGGCGACGCGGCCGCGCCCCGTGGCTGGACCGCTCGCGCTGCCGATGTGCATCAGGGCATAGACGCCTCCGATGATGTGGCTGTTGGCGAGGTCGGATTTGTCGATGGTGAGAGCACCCTCTCCGGAGAGGGAGTTGGCGCGTCGCGGATCGCCCAGGATGTTGATCGAGCCGCTGACCTGGCCCACCATTTCCTTCGAGGCGGGGTGGAAGGCCTGCACGAAAGGGTTGAGGTCGAGTTTGTCGATCCCGATACGGAACTGGCTGGTGCTCCACCGGTCATCCCGGCGGAGCGTGCGGGCCCAGAGGTTGACCCGTCCGCCCGCGAGTTGCAGGGTGGAGCGATCGAGAACGAAGCGGGTCGGCCCCGCGTAGGCGGTAGCGGAACCGTCGCCGATGGCGATACCGCGGAAGGAACCATTGCGCGTGGTGAAGCTGGCGGCGAGCTTCAGCGGGGCGAGCGGGTGGGGCTCGGTGGCCGGATCGATGGAGAGGTCGCCGGAGCTGATGCCCGCGGCATCATCGAGCCAGGGGCTGAAAGGGATGAGGCGGGCGATATCGACATCGTGCCACGCGAGTTGAAGCGTGGAGGCAAGCGGCGCGTCGAGATCCACGCGCCCGTGGCCATCGAGGGCTCCGGTGAGCAGATCGGCGTGGAGCGTCGCAAGGGTGAGCACCCGGCCCGCGAGTGAGGCGGTCGCGGCGACCTGGCCGACGGCTTCATCGTGGTACCAGAGCTGCGTGTGGGTGGCGGCGTTGAGATTGCCGGAGAGGGTTTTGGCGTCGAAGTTGCCGGCGAGGTCGGCGGACAGGCGGATGCGGCTTTGTTTGGGCGGGAAGGCGACGGACCAGTCGGCGAGGTGGAGGTTGAGCTCGATGCGCCCCGGATCGCGAAGGCGGGTGCCAATCGTCCCCGTGAGCGCGCCGGATGCACCCGAAGCCGCGGACGCTTCCTGCACCGAGGGGGAAATTTGCAGGCGGCCTCGATCGAGCGTGATGGCGGCGTCGGCGCTGGCGGCGAGGATCGGCGGGAGCACGCTGGCGGGCGGGTGGATGGCGGCGTCGGAGATGTGAATGCTGCCCTGCCCCTGGGCCTTGGCAAGATCGAAACCGGGTGCCTGCAGCGTGAGGCTGCCGCTGGCGAGACCAGCGAGGAGCGGCATCTCGCCGGTGGTCCAATGGAAGGCCGCTGAAACGTCCGCGAGGGGCAGATCGCTGGCGGCCACATGGAGGGTGGTGAGGCGCGTGTCCAGGGGAAGGTCGGCCGACCAGTTCCAGTGGCCGGTGAAGAGGCTCATGTCGGTGGTGGCGAGGTGGAGCCGCTGGTCAGTGAGGGCACCGGAGAGGTCGACGTCGGCGTCGCCGAGGGGGTGGTTCTCGAGGGCGAGGTCGCGCGCCACGAGGTGGCCCTGGATCGCCAGGGCGAGCGGGTGGACGGTCCCCTGAAGGGCCGCATTGGCGCGGATGCGGCCACGCAGGGGGAGCGGGGTGTCACCATCGGGCTGGGTGGCGGCGGCGGCGGGTCCGAGGGGCATATCCTGCAACGCCACCGCGAGGGTCAGGGGCTGCGGGAGAGCGAAAATGTAGGTGCCGCTGGCTTGGGCAGCGATGCCACCGGCATGCAGGGTGGCCTGTTGAAGGGCGATTTGTCCGGCGTCCCCTTTGGCATCGAGGGTGATATCCAGCGTCTGGCTGGCGCGGGGAAGCGGGACCTCGTGTGCCTGCAGGAGCGCCGTCCATGTTTTCGAGCGGAGGTCGTAGTTCCCGGAGCCTGCGAAGCGGCCGGGGCCCTGTCCCGTGACCGACGCAAGCGTGAGGTGCTCCGGCGTGAGGGAGCCGTTCGCGGCCAGTCCTTGTAGGTCGATCGCGGGCCAGCCGCTCCAGGCGAGGCGGTGGATTTCGGCGTTCCAGGAGAGGTGGTCGAAAGAGTGGCCCGTGGCGTGCAGGTCGGCCACGGTGTCGAGAAGGCCGGAGGGGGTGGCGGCGCGGGCGTTGAGGGTCAGGGTCACGGTTTGATCCGCGGAGAAAACGTCCGCTGCGGGCGCGAGGGTGAGCGAGGCTTGGCCGGTGAGCCTGGCCACCGGAGCGGGTTGGATATCCTGAAAGGCGACGTGGGCGCTGCCATCGCGGGTGAGGCGGTTGTACGTGGCGGAAACAATCATCGGCCCATTGAGCGCGTGGAGGTGCAGATCGTCGATGGCCACGGCGGTTGGCGAGAGCGCGATGGAGCCCTCCTGGACGCTGAGCGTGGAGAGCGCGGCATAGGGGGTGTGAAGGGTCAGGCTTCGCGGATGGAGCAGGGCCTGTGGCAGGGCGGTGGCGCCGGTGGGGGCGGAGACATCCAGCAGGCCGGCGGCATCGAAGCCGGCCGCATGGGCGGCGTGGATTTCTAACAGCCCTGCAAGGCTGTCACCGTGGAGTTCCCCCTGCCAGGAAAGGTCGGCCGTCGCGTCGCTGGGGAAGTCGGGGAGGAAGGGAGCGAGCCAGGGCTTGAGGTCGTGGGCCGAGACGCGAAGAGCGTGGCGCCACGCGCCGCCGGGCGCGAGCTGGCCCTTGATGGCAAGCGACGGGTGGCCCGGGGCGTCTTCGCCGGCCTGCAGGGTGTAGAGCCAGACGAGGCGGCCATCGGGGTGGCCGCGGAGGTCGATGGCGCCGATGTCGATGGGGTCGTGATCCCAGGGGATGAGGCGGAGGGTGGCGTTTTCGATGGCGATCTCGGGGAGCAGGAGGGTGGAGTGGG
>CALCHA010000418.1 GCA_937901265.1 uncultured Phycisphaerales bacterium | reverse complement strand
GGTTGCTGTTCGTCGCCGATGAGACGATTCACCCAGAAGTTGGTGATGCTGATTTCGAGAGCGTTGGCCCCCGGCTGGAGAGCGGAGGTGGCGTCGACGACGAAGGGGGGTTTCCACAGGACGCCGAGGTCTTTGCCATTGATCCGGACGGTGGCGATACGCTCGACGTGGCCGAGGTCAAGGTGGAGCGTTTGGTGGGGTTTAAAGAGATCAGCGGGCAGGTCGATCTGCTTGGAGTAAGTGGCGGTTCCGGAAAAGTATTTGACGCCGGGCACGGGGCTGTCGGTCCAGGAGATGAGCCGGTCGAGCGTGATTTTTTCGGGGGAACCCCAATGCGGCGGGAAGTGAACCTCCCAGGAACCTTGTATTTGGACAGGGGCGGGAAGGGCGGGAATCTGGGCGGTGAGAGTTTTGCCGGAGGCGGTGCGGAAGGTGTAGTCGCCGGCGGTGGCGGAAGTGACGGCGGCAGCGCCGCGGCCGTCGACGGTGAGGCGCATGGCGGCATCGGGTGGCGACTGCTGGACGGCGACGATGGGGTCAACGGATTGCGCGGATTTGCGAAAGACGATGAAGGTCGAACCCGAGGGGTCGAGGGTGATGGGGACGACGGTGCGGTCGCCTTCCTGATGCCAGATCGGGGCCGGTTCGATCTGGGCGGTATCCGGTCGCCACATTTCGGGGATTCTGCCGGTGCTGCGAAAGCTGACTTCCGTGTGGAGGGGTTTGTCCTGCTGCTGGTTGGAGAGGAAGTAGGCGTCGGCGTTGGGCATGCGGCGGTGGATCCATTGCAGCATGCTGCCGTCGGCGGTGAGCGCGGGGGAGGAAAGATCGGGCGCGATTCCAAGGGCAGGCAGAACGTCGGCAACGCGGCGGCCCCAGAGAACTTTTCCCTTGCCGAAGGAGTGCTCACCGGAGGCGGCGGCATCGGGCCCCCAGAGGTCGGCAGCGAGTTGCTGAACTTCTTTGTCACAGGCGGGGAAATCCTGGAGGCTGGGCGACGCGGTGGGCCTGGGACCCAGCAGGGTGGCACCGTCGGCGACCATCTCGTGGAGTTTGCGGGCGACGGCCGGGGTCATGGTGATTTTGTTGGGAAGGCAGAGGAGACGATAGCTGATGCCGTCGGGGAGGATGATTTTGCCGTCTTTGACGGAGGCGCGGGTCAGCAGGGCATCTTCGCCGCAGGCGTCGCCACGATAACCCAGCGGGACGGCGGGGCGGGCCTGGCCGGAGTCGAGAAAAAGGACATCGGCGGCATAGACGCCGGACTGCAGGAGGAACTGGGAGCGGGCGCAATAATCGAACCACTCCTTGGCCCCGTGGTCCCACCAGGTCTGGGTGCGGCCGAACTGAACGCCCCAGTAGCCCATGGTCATTCCGGGAGCGACGTTCATCCAGGGCTGGTGCGCGGTGGTGTGGAGGATGAATTGGTTAACGCCGACGCACCATGCGCGATCACCGACAGTCTTGAGGATATAGGGATCCTGCTGCCAGGCCACTTGTGGCCAGCCGGTGAAGGACTCGGCGCCAACAATGGGGACACCCCATGTGTGAGCGCCCGAGGCGAGCGGGGAAAGGGTGTCCCATCCCCAGGTGCTGGGCTTGGACCAGAATTCGCCGGCGAGTACGTCGCCAGCGCCGGCGGTGTTGAGCATGTCAAAGTTTGCGCCGGCGCTGGTGCCGTAGGGTTCCATGGCCAGCTGGATGCCGGCCTTGTGCGCGAGTTCCTGCATATGGCGGTAGTAGTTGTCAATGAAGAGTTCGCTGATGGTTTGCTTCCAGTCGCGCTGGAAGCGCTGGGTCCGGTCCGCGCTTTCCACGGTGCGCTTGGTGAGGGCGAGCAGCCAGGGCGTCAGGTCGTAGCCGCGGCGCTTTTTAAACTCGTCGCGCATCAGGGGGGTCCAGTCCTGCGGGCCTGCCTCGTAGCTGTCGATGAGGACGCGGGTGACGGATTTGCCGACAAGGGCACCGTCGTCGGCGAGGATCTGGGCTGGGTAGTCGCGCCAAAAATGATCGAGTGCAGTGGTGCTGAACTTGTCGCATTCCAGCCCGCGGCCGGAGACCGGGGCGGTGCCATTGGTTTTGCCCGTGGTCGTGTGACCGAAGCGGAGGATGGTCCAGTCCCCGGCGGGCGCGTCCCAATGGAGGGTTCCGGAGGCGTCGAGTTTGTCGCTGAGGTCGAGGATGCCAGACATCGGGATGGGCTGATTGCCGGGCCCGGAAGGGAAGGCGAGGACCGCGACGTCGCGGTAGAAATCGCGGGCGATGGTGCCCGTGGTGAGTTTGAGGGTGCATTTGCCGGGGCCGGCGAACTGGGCCGGGGCACCGAAGATGAGGGTTTGCATGGAATCTTCGACTTTGACCCAGGGGCCTCCGCTGGAGGACCAGCCAGGGCAGTTGTGGAAGCCCAGTTCAACGTGGAGACGGTCGGCTTCCTGAGCGGCGAATTTCATGAGATCGCGCCACTTCGGGTTGAGGACCTGGACGGAGGGGTCGTCAATGGGGAGCTGGTCCACATTGTAGAGGTACGCGCCGGCGATGCCGACGCGTTTCATCGCTTCGAGGTCGGCGGTGATGCCCTCCTTCGTGACGACGCCGTTCATCCAGTGCCAGAAGGTCCAGACGTGAGCAGCCGGCGGAGGCGCGCGGAAACCGGCGGCAAGGGCGTCGGAGGGGGCCGTTTGGGCGGCGGCGGGGACGATTCCGAGGGTGAGCGTGGCCAGGAGTGTCAAACTGCGCGCGAGGGCGGTCTTCATGCTGTTCTCCAAACCGATTCTTCAGCGGCACCAACCGACGTACGGCATGGGGAGGGGCCGGCCCGAGGGACGGGGCCGCCCTGCCGACGTTACTCGGGGGAGCCTTTGGCGAAGTCATAGGTCCAGACGCGGCTGGCCAGATCGTAGGTGAGCAGTTCGTCGGGCTTGAACCAGAGGGCCAGTTCGGCCTTGGCGGCTTCGGGGGAGTCGGAGCCGTGGATGAGGTTGAAAGAGGAGGAGACGCCGAAGTCGCCGCGGATGGTGCCGGGCTCGGCCTTGAAGCCAAACGTGGCGCCCATCATTTTGCGGGCGACATCAATGACGCCCTTGCCCTGCAGGGCGAGCACCAGCACCGGCGAGGAGGTCATAAAGCGCACGAGGCCCTCGTAAAAGGGTTTGCCCTTGTGAGGGGCGTAGTGCTGCGCCGCGAGGTCTTCGGTGATCATGGTGAGCTTCATGGCCACGATCTGAAGGCCCTTTTCCTCAAAGCGGGTGAGGAGCTTGCCGACGAGACCGCGTTGGATGGCATCGGGCTTGAGGATGATGAGGGTGCGTTCCATGGTGGGCTCCTGCGAAAAAAGCGAGGGGTATGGTAAGCGAAAGGGGCGGCGATGTCAGGAGGCGGATGCGGATTGTGCGCACCAGGTTTGCCAGATGGTGCGGTAGGCGGCCTCGACGTTGCGGGCGAAGCGGGGGGCGTCGCAGAGGGGGGAGGCGCGGAGGCGGTCGCGGAGGGTGCGGCGGAGGTCGGCGAGTGCGGGGAGATCGGCGGCGGCGCGGAGGGCGCGGTGGAGGTAATCGTCCGGGTCCCGGGCGATGAAATCGTCGAGGCCGACGGCCGTGAGGAGGCTGACGCCGACGCGGCTGACGTGGGAATTGCCGGCGAGGGTGAGGACGGGGGCGCCCATCCAGAGGGCTTCGCAGGTGGTGGTGGCGCCATGGTAGGGGAAGGGGTCGAGGGCGATGTCGATCTGGTTGTAGAGATCGAGATGTTCGCGGCTGGAGGGGAGGTGGCGGGAGGTTTCGACGCGTTGGGGGTCGACGCCGCGAGCGGCGAAGGCGGCGGCGATGCGGGCGGCGTTGTCGCGGCTGGCGATGTGCCGGGATTTGAGGAGGAGGCGCGATGCGGGGAGGGCGGCGAGAATGCGGGCCCAGCGATCGAGGAGAGGGGGGTTGTTTTTGAAGGTGGCGTTGAAGGAGCCGAAGATGCTGGGGCCGGCGGCCCGGTCGGGGGGAGGGGCCTGGGCGGGGAGCGGGGCGACGGTCCAGTCGGCGTTGAGCGTCTGGTCGGACAAGCCGCCCTGGGCCGTC
>CALCHA010000417.1 GCA_937901265.1 uncultured Phycisphaerales bacterium | reverse complement strand
GGGAGTGAAGCTCACGAGCCTTTCGAGCTGCGCCGGCTGCGCCGCGAAGGTGGGGCAGGCGGCGCTGCGGGAAGTGGTGCGCGGGCTGCCGGTATGTCAGGACGAGCGCCTGCTGGTGGGCAGCGACACCGCGGACGACGCCGGCGTCTTTCGCATCGACGCGAAGCGGGCGCTGGTGCAGACCGTCGATTTTTTCACGCCCATCGTGGATGACCCCTACGACTTTGGACGCATCGCGGCGACCAACGCGCTGAGCGACGTCTATGCGATGGGCGGCCGACCGCTCACGGCGATGAACCTCGTGGCCATGCCGGTGGACAAGCTCTCGGCGACGGTCATCGGGCGGATTCTCAAGGGCGGTGCGGCGGCGGCACAGGCGGCGGGCTGTGCGGTGGTGGGCGGGCACACGATCAAAAGCGTTGAGCCGATCTACGGCATGGCGGTGACGGGCATCGTTCACCCAAAGCGGGTGGTGAGCAACGCGAGCGCCGAGCCGGGCGATCTGCTGCTGCTGACCAAGCCGCTGGGCGTGGGGATCGCCACCACGGCGCTGAAGCGCGGGCTGGCCGCGGCGGGCGATGCGCTGCTGCGCAAAGCGGTGCGCAGCATGACGGCGTTGAACCAGGTGGGGGCGGCGGTCGCCGAGGCGCGGTTGGTGAAGGCGGGGACGGATGTGACGGGCTTCGGACTGATGGGGCATCTGGCATCGCTCTGCCGGGCCAGCGAGGTGGGGGCGGAGATTGACGCGGCGGCGGTGCCGGTGCTTGATCGCCGGGTGCTCGCGCTGATCGCTGCCGGATGCGTGCCCGGTGGGACGAAAACAAATCTGGAGACGGCCGCGGAAGTGGTGGACTGGGGGGCGACCGACGACGTGCGACGGGTGCTGCTGACCGACGCCCAGACCAGCGGGGGGCTGCTCCTGTGCGTGCATCCGCGGAAGCTCGCGGGGGTGCTGACGCTGCTGCAACAAGGCAAAACGCTGGCGGCGGCGGTCATCGGGCGCATCACCCGCGCCCGCCGACCACGGATTGGAGTGCGATGAGCGAGACCCTTCCATCCTCCGGCAGCGACGTGTCGAGCCGGCATCTGCCCAGCGTCGATCGGGCGGTGCGGACGATCGAGGAACGCCTGCCCGCTGTGCCGCGGCCGTTGCTGGTGCGCTGGGTGCGGCGGGAGCTGGCGCAGCTGCGCGCGGCGGGGGATTCCGGGACACAGGAGCAGGCGCTGGAGCGCCTCGCCGCAGCCGTGCAGCGTCAGGCAGGAACGCGACTGGAGAGGGTCATCAATGCGACTGGCGTGATCCTCCACACGAACCTCGGGCGGGCCCCGCTGGGGCGCGAGGCCGTGGACGCCGTTCGCGCGGCTGCGGGAAATTACACGACCCTGGAGTATGACCCCGAGACCGGCGAGCGCGGCCGCCGCGGGGCCTATCTCGAGGAGCTGCTGGCGACGCTCTGTGAGGCCGAGGCGGCGACAGTGGTCAACAACTGCGCCGCCGCGCTGGTGCTGATGCTCAAGCATTTCACCGCCGGCCCGCGCAAGGGGGTGCTGATTTCGCGTGGCGAGCTGGTGCAGATCGGCGGCGGGTTCCGCGTGCCGGAAATCCTCGCGGCCAGCGGCGCGCAGCTCTGCGAGGTCGGCACCACCAACCGCACCGCCGCAGAGGATTATGCCCGCGCCATCGACGGCAACACGGCGCTGCTGCTCAAGGTGCATCGCAGCAACTTCTGGATGGAGGGCTTTGTCGAATCGCCGCCGCGCGAAGCGCTCGCCGCGCTCGCCCTCGATGCCGGCATTCCCTTCATCGAAGACCTCGGCAGTGGGGCCACCCTCCTCAGCGCCGCGGCTGCCGGGGCCACGCCGGAGCCCACGCCCGCGGAGGTGCTCGCCTGCGGGGCCGACCTCGTGTGCTTCAGCGGCGACAAGCTCTTCGGTGGGCCGCAGGCGGGCGTCATCGCCGGCAGCGCCGCGCATGTGGCGGCCATCCGCAAAGAGCCGCTGTTCCGCGCGTTCCGCTGCGACAAGCTCGTCATGGCCGGCCTGGAAGCGACGGCCGCGGCGCACCTGCGCAGGGCCGCCGGGGAGATTCCGGTCGTCCGCATGATGGGGATTGCCGTGCATGACCTGCATGCCCGGGCCTCGGCGATGTGCGAGCAGCTGGGGGAGATCGCCGGTGCGGTGCGCATCGTCGAGACAGCGGCGCAGGTCGGCGGCGGTGCTTTGCCGCAGGCCCGCATCCCCTCGGTCGCCCTGCAGGTCGCCCCCCGGCAATGCTCCGTCGACGAACTCGCCCGCCGCCTGCGCAACGGCACGCCGCGCGTCGTCGCCTACCGCGTCGCCGACACTCTGCGACTCGATCTCCGCACTGTCTTTCCCGAACAGGATGCCCCGCTCATGGCGGCGCTCCGAAAAGCGCTGGCACCGTGACGCCGCGGCACTTCATCCTGGCGACCGCCGGCCACGTCGATCATGGCAAATCCGCCCTCGTCCACGCGCTCACCGGCACCGATCCCGATCGGCTGCCCGAGGAAAAAACCCGCGGCATCACCATCGATCTGGGCTTCGCCTTCCTGCAGCTGAAGGACGCCGCCGGCGGGGGTGCGGAGAACTCAACCAGCATCGGCATCATCGACGTGCCGGGCCACGAGGACTTCATCCGCAACATGGCCGCCGGCCTCGCTGCCGTGGACGCCGCGCTGCTCGTCGTCGCCGCTGACGATGGCCCCATGCCGCAGACGCGCGAGCACCTGGAAATCCTCGCTTATCGCGGCGTGCGGCGGCTGCTGGTGGCGATCAGCAAGAGCGACCTGACGGATCCGCTGCCCGCGGCCGACGCGACCCGCGCCCTGCTCGCGCGCACGCCTTTCGCCAACGCCCCCCTCCTGCCGGTTTCCGTCAAAACCAGCACCGGCATCGATGCCCTGCGCGCCGCCCTCGCACACCTTCTCGCCGCTGCCCCCGCGCCGCCCGACATGGGCAAGCCGCGGCTCTGGGTGGACCGCGTCTTCGCCCAGCGCGGCGTCGGTACCGTCGTCACCGGCACGCTCTCCGGCGGGCACATCACCCGCGGACAGACCCTCCTCCTCCAGCCCGCCGGCGTGCGGGCGCATGTCCGTGCTGCACAAACCCACGGCCGCGATCTGGACCACGCCCTGCCCGGCATGCGCACCGCGCTCAATCTGCCTGAACTCGCGGGAATTGTCCGCCGCGGCGACACCCTCACCATCGAGGGCCTCGGCGAACCTTCCGCCGCGTGGGGCGTAGGCCTCTGGCGCCTCGGCCTCACCGGCGACCGCCCCCTGCGCAACGCCGTCCGCGTGCATGTTCATCACGGCAGCGCCGACCTCGCCGGCATGCTCGATCTCCTCGACGGCGGCCTCGCGCGCCTGCGCCTCGACGCCCCGGCCTTCGCCCTTCCCGGCGACCGCTTCCTCCTGCGCGACTGGTCCGCGACCCGCACGCTCGCCGGCGGCATCCTGCTTGATACGCGACTGCCGCGCAGCGGCTGGCGGAAGCGCGCGGCGAGTTGGCGCGAGCGCATGGAATCGCCTGACGACCCCGTCGCATGGGGACGAAGCGAACTCTCTTGGAACCACGCGGTCGCGCCTCGGGAGCTGCTCAACGCCTCGCGATTCTCGCGCGCAGAGATCGAGGCGGCTGTGGAATCGCTGCTCGCCGCGCAGGCGCTGCGGCGCGTCGGCGATCCGCCACTGCTCGTCGACGCCGTCTGGTGGGATGCCCTGCGCACGCAGGCGATTGCCTGCATCGACGCCCACCACCTGCGCCATCCCGAGCAGCGCGGACTGCCACTGACGGTGCTGCGCGCGGCCCTTGGACGAGACTTGCCGGCCACCGCCTTCGACACGTTGCTCTTCGACCTGCATGCTGTCGGCATCCGCCGCGCGGGGGATGTTGCCGCCCGCGTTGCCCATCGCCCGGCGCTTCCCGCTCCCCTGCAGCGCGCCGGCACGAGCCTGCGGGAGCAGCTCGCGCGGCAGCCACTCGACCCCCCCACCCGAAAGCAGCTCGCCCCCGATGCCGCCGCCCGCGCCGCGCTCGCGTTCCTGCTGGATACGGGGGAAGCGGTCGAAGTTTCCCCCGAGCTGGTGCTCCTGGCCGAGACCGCCGACCGTGCGGCCGAGCTGGTCCGGGCGCACCTGCGAACCCACGGGCGGGCGACGGTGAGCGAACTCAAGCAGGCCCTGGGTTCCAATCGGCGCGTGATGGTGCCGCTGGTGGAATACCTCGACCAGCGCGGCGTGACGCGGCGCGTCGGTGATTACCGCGTGCCTGGCGATCGATGACAGGGAAACACAGCGAAGACTACTGCCCGGGCGTCGGAGCCATGGCTCCCGGTTGCGTTTCCGCGGGAGGCGTGACCGGCGTCGCGGTCGGCAAGGCCGCTCCCGGCGGTGTTGCTGCGCCGGTGCCCTCGCCGGTGGGTTCCGCCGGCAGGTAGCGCTTGAAGATCTCGTCGGTCACGGGGATCGTTTCCATGTCCAACTGGTTGTGCTGAACGCCCTTGACGGGGCCGGCGAGGATGCCCCAGCGCATATTGGAATGCACCGGCGTGCGGTCCCACATGATCAGGACGCGCTCGTCGGGGCGCAGGGTGACGGGGCGATACACATAGAGTTCGCCCGAGACCGGACAGGTGAAGTTGAGCGGGTCCGTCGAAAACGCAGCCAGCGCGCGGAGCGTCGGCGGCAGGTGATGGGTGACGGCATAATACTCCAGCAGCGGCCCGCAGATGTCATGGAGCTGCGTGGCGCAAGCGTCCGTCGCCACCTGCAGCATCGCCGGATCCACCACCACGTTGGAATAAGCGGCTTTGGCCGGTGTGATCGGGTCCACCGCCGCTCTGGGTTTCTGCGGTCCGCCGCAGGCCGCCAGCACAAGGCTGGCGGCCGCGACGATCCACACATTACTGCGAGGCGCCATTCGCACCACCTCCGGGGGTTCCAAGAGAGTGAATGCCGTCCGTGTCCGGCTGCGTCATCGGGGCGCCATCGGGACCGCGGAGCGAGCCTTCGTTCAGCTCGCGCTGCCGCCGAAGCTGCTCGGCGCGGGTGGGAATCGTGTAGGAGCGCTCCGGCATGGTGGTCGCCGAGGGGGGCGTTGCCCCGCGGCTCATGCCCTGGAGCTGCTCGTCCCACGAGCCCGGCGAGACCGCATTGGGCACGATCTGCATGCCGCGGCGTTCGTCGTCCGACATCTCCGGCAGGTAATCCGGCGAGAGCGCCACATGGGGCGTCAGGAAAATCAGCAACTCGGTCTTTTGCTTGGTGTTCTGCGTCCGCTTGAAGGCCATGCCGATCCAGGGGATGTCGCCGAGGATCGGAATCTTGTTGACCGTCTGCGTCCGCTGGTCCTGCATCAAACCGCCGATGACGATCGTCTTGCCATTGGGGATGGCGACGTGTGTCTGGGCAGCGCGGATGTTAAAGACCGGCGCGTTGACCGTGCTGGAGATCGGGACCGACTGGTCGGAAATCTGCGAGATTTCCGGGGCCACGTCCAGCGTCACCAGC
The DNA here is from genome assembly GCA_937901265.1 of uncultured Phycisphaerales bacterium. Classification (GTDB taxonomy): domain Bacteria; phylum Planctomycetota; class Phycisphaerae; order WQYP01; family WQYP01; genus CALCHA01. The sequence continues at coordinate 306 of CALCHA010000417.1, read as the reverse complement.
CCCTGCGGGTTGATGTGCGGGGTCACGTTCAGAATGATGCCCAGGTCGCGATAGCTGATGGTGTTGATCGCGTTGTTGTTCTGGTCGAGGCGCGAGTCGGTGATGATCGGCACTTCCTGGCCGACGATCATCGAGGCAGGCTGGTTGTCCGACGCCAGGATGTAGGGCCGCGAGAGCACATCGAGCTTGCCGGCGGTGGCCAGGGCGCGGAGGGTGGCGTTGAGGTTGTTCTCGACCACGTTGACGACCAGCCCGCCGGTCGCCGGGGCGACGCCGAAGTTGGTGCCCACCGTGTTGCCCAGCGTG
>CALCHA010000416.1 GCA_937901265.1 uncultured Phycisphaerales bacterium | reverse complement strand
GCGGGAAGAGGGATCCGGGCGAGGTCCATCACGGGCACGCCGGCCGCGCGCAGGCCGGTTGCCAGGGCGCGCAGGAGGGTGCTTTTGCCCGCGCCGCTGGCGCCGGTGATCAGGACGACGTCGCCGGGGGCGAGGGGGATATCGAGGGGCTCAAAGAGGATGCGGTCCTGCCGCTGCTGCAGCGCGATGCCGAACATCCCGGCCACCGCCGCCACGCGCGGGCTTGCCGCCGCCGGCATCCCGCCGCCCACCCGTCCCGCCACCCGCACCACCACCGGTTCCATCGCGCTCCCTCCCGCCGCAAAAAGCCCCATGGGTCATTTGTGATTTGCCCGTTGTCATTTAGCATTCCGTAAATGCTGCTGCTCAAACGTCATCTGGTGCTGCTGGTGCGGCAGGGTCTGAAGCGTCAGACGCTGCGGCTCTGGACCCGGGCGCTGGTGCGTGTCGGGCAGCTCTCCTACACCCCCGGGCTGGGGCGGATGAAGATCCTCGCCGTCGATCTGCTCCCCGCACTCGACAGCCTCACCGAAGAGGACGCCCGAGCCGATGGTTTCAAGAGCCTGCGCGAGCTCCGGGCAGAGCTGCGCAAAATCTACGGCCCAGCGAGCAAGCCCGCGGTCAAAATCCGCCAGCTCTTCCGGATCAAGTTCGAGTGGCCGGTCGACGCCGCCGGGGAGAAGCTGGTCCTGCCCGCGCCCATCGAGCCGGCCCCCGAGGGGGGGCGGGTGAGAAAAAGCGTTCTCAGAAAATCCACCCTGCATGGTCCTGCCTCCCGGATTGCGCCCGCGCGCCCCAAGTCGCGCCGCCGCACCGCCATGACTGCCACCCAACGCCGCAAACTGCGCGACTTCATCCTTCACAACGCACCAGGCGGCTAAAAAGTTCCCACAAAGTTTGCATTTTGTTAGGATGACCTGGCGATGAAGATCTACACCAAGTTTGGGGACCGGGGGGAGACGGTGCTATTTGATGGGACGCGCGTGACGAAATCGCATTTGCGAATCGAGACGTACGGGACGCTTGACGAGCTGAACAGTCACCTGGGGGTGGCGTTGACGGATTGTCAGCACCCGGCGCTGCAGGGGCTGCTGACGGAGCTGCAGCAGGAGCTGTTCGTGGTGGGGTCGGACCTGGCGACGCCGGTGGGGTCGAAGAACGAGGCCAAGGTGCAGCGGCTGAGGGGGGAGGCGGTGGGGCGGCTGGAGGGGCACATCGACGCCGCGACGGCGCAACTGCCGCCGCTGAAAAGCTTTATCCTGCCGGGAGGCGGGCTGACGGCGGCCCGGCTGCATGTGGCGCGGACGGTGTGCCGTCGTGCCGAGCGGCTGCTGACGTCGCTGGCGCTGGCGGAAGCGGGGGGGGCGGGGGAGGCGGCGCTGCGGGTGCCGCTGATCTATCTGAACCGGCTGTCGGACCTGCTGTTCACGCTGGCGCGGCTGGCCAACCAGCTGGACGGGGTGGCGGACGTTCAGTGGCAGAGCAAGAAACCGGGGTAAGCGGCGATATACTTAACGGCACAGGTTCAAGGGCAATCAAGGAGCGGTCGGTGATGGACGGTCAAGGCATGAGCCGCCGGATGGCTCTCAAGGTGGCGGCGGTGGGGGTGGCGGTGTGTGCGTGCGACTGCGTCGATGGGGCGACCCGCGCGGGCCCGGCGACGGCCGGGGCGGCGGCGGGGGCGGCGGCGGGGATTGAGACGACCATCGCGGCCGACGGATGGATCGTGACCACGAAGGCGGCGAGCATTGGCGAGGACTCCTTTGTGATGGTGGCGAACCAGCCCTTCGTGCTGGCGCGGAAGGGGGCGGAGGTGTTCGCACTTTCGACCAAGTGCACGCACCAGGGGGGGATCGTCAAACCGCAGAACGGCGGCAAGCCGCTGGCGGATGGCAAGGCCCCGGAGCTGGTGTGTCCGCGGCACAAGGCGCAATTTTCGCTGACTGGCGCGGTGACCACTCCGCCGGCGTCCAGGCCGCTGGGGCGCTACAAACTGCGGCTGAGCAAGGAGGGGATGGTGGAGGTGGACATCACGGCGCTGCTGACGGATGCGGGGGCGGATACGGTGGTGACGATCAAGGCATGAAGCCGATAAGGCAGGGATGCGCTGGATTTAAACGAGGAGTGGTGCATGGATGCGAAGGCAATGCGGCGGGCGGCGGGGAGTGTGGTGCTGGTGCTGGCGGCGTGCGTGGGGGTGAGCGGGTGCGCCTCCGCGGCGCGGGATCGGCCAGCGAAGGTGACTTCGGGAGTGGTGGACATTGGCCCGGCGAGTGATTTTCCGGCAGGGTCGGTGAGCACGAAATTCGTGGAGCGTTACGGGATCGTGGTGAGCAACGACGACGGGACAGTGGTGGCGATCTGGCCGCGCTGTTCGGAAAAGGGGGAGATGGCGCGATGGAACGCGGCGGCCGGGCAGTTTGAGTGTGCCAATGGCAGCCACTTCGACATCCTCGGGCGGCCGACGAAAGGCCCGGCGACGATGCCGCTGCCGGCGACGGCAGCACGGCCGAGCGCGACGGGCACGCTGACGGTGGACCTGGACAAGCTGCACGGGATGTGAGCCGCGGAAGCAGGCTTCACTGGAATTGGCCCGGGTCCGCCGGGCGTGTATGCTGAGGGGGTGGATACCTTGTGCGTTGGACTGAGCCATGAAACCCGAAGATGTCGTTGAACTGCACGAACCGAAGCTCAAGAGCTTTGAGAACATGTTTATCCCCGCGATCCTGGCGGGGCTGGGCACCACGATTCGCCACCTGGGCAAGTCGATCGTGGGCGGGCATCGCACGATGCAGTACCCGGAGGAGCGGCGGGAGAACAAGGACGTGATGGATGGGGGGATGGACATCCAGACCTACCGCGGGGTGCATCGGCTCAACCGCGACGAGCAGGGCCGGGTGAAGTGCGTGGCCTGTTACATGTGTGCCACGGCCTGCCCGGCGCACTGCATCCACATCGTCGGGGAACAGGCCCCCTGGTCGGATCGGGAAAAATATCCGGCGAAATTCGACCTTGACGAACTGCGCTGCATCTACTGCGGCATGTGCGAAGAGGCCTGCCCGGTGGATGCCATCGAGCTTACCTATGAGTATGACATGGTGGGGCTGACGCGGTCGGAAATGATCTTCGACAAGGAAAAACTGCTGTCGATTTACGATCAGACGATTGATAAAAAACCCATGTGAGGCGATGCGCATGAAGAAGCGGATGCTGGCGATGGCACTGCTGCTGGCGATGGCGGCGGCGGGACGCGCGGGACCTCTGGCGGGACCGGGGGCGGGACCGGGGGCGGGGCACGAGGGGCCCACGGCCAGCGTGGAGACGTGGGGGAAGACCAGCGATGGCGAGACAGTGCAGCGATTCACGCTGAAAAACAGCCACGGCATGGTCCTGCGCGTGATGAGCGTCGGGGCGACGATCACCGAGTTGAGCGTGCCCGATGCGAAGGGGCAGGTGGCCAACGTGGTGCTGGGGGCGGACACCTTTGAGCGCTATCAGCGCGGCTATCCGACGCCCGCGGCCATTCAGGGGCGCGTGGCCAACCGCATTGCCAACGCGACTTTTGATCTCGACGGGCAGACCTACAAGTTGTTCGCCAACAATGGGCCGCACACGCTCCATGGCGGGAAGAAGGGATTCGCGGCGGTGGTGTGGGAGGGTGAAATTCTGCCGCCGGCGCCGGGCGCGACGACGACGGCGGCGGTGCGCTTCACCTATCACTCGAAGGATGGCGAGGAGCATTTCCCAGGCAACCTGACGCCGAGCGTGACCTACACGCTGACGGCGGACGATCGGCTGATGCTGACGTACGCGGCGACGACGGACAAAGCGACGCCGGTGAATCTGACGAGCCACGCCTACTTCAATCTTGGCGGCGCGGGGAGCGGGGACATCCTGGGGGAGCAATTGTGGATTGATGCGGACCGTTTCACGCCGGCGGATGCGACGCTGATTCCGACGGGGGCGCTGGCACCGGTGAAAGGGACGCCGCTGGATTTCACAGAGGGCAAAGAGGATCCCGCGCAGGCGCACACGATTGGCTCGCGGCTGGCGGAGCTCAAGCCGATGCGGACGTACGATCACAACTTCGTGCTCAACAGCGGGGGCAAGTCGCTGGCGCTGGCGGCCCGGCTGCATGATCCCAAGAGCGGTCGGACGCTGGAGGTGCTGACGGACCAGCCGGGGCTGCAGCTGTACACGGGGGACAATCGGCACCCGGGGCTGTGCCTGGAGCCGCAGCATTTTCCCGATGCGGTGCACGAGCCGGCGTTTCCCAACACCATTTTGCGGCCGGGGGAGACGTTCACCTCGACGTCGATTTACGCCTTCAGCGCGAAGTGAAAGCGGCGCGGCGAAGGGGGGCCGCGCTTACTTGCGTTCACCGACGATGGGCCAGCCATCGGGGCTCCAGGAGACGGGGCGGATGGCGAGTTCGGAAGCGCCGCCGCGGGCGCCATCGTAGAAGTGCATGCTCATGAATTCCTGGCCGCCTTTGGTGATGATGCCGGCGTGGCCGGGGCCGATGAAATCGCCATCGGTGCCCAGCACCAGCGTCCCGCCGCCATTGCGCAGGTCCGTGCCCGTCTTGTCGAGGTAGGGCCCGGTGACTTTGTCAGCCCGGCCGACGCGGATGTTGTAGGTGGAGTTGGTGCCGCGGCAGCAGGCACCCCAGTTCATGAACAGGTAGTAGTGGCCATCGTGCTTGTAGAGATAGGCGGCCTCGATGGAGCTGTAGTGGGCGAGGAGGTAGACGGGCGAATCGGGCTTGATGCGTTTGCAGGTGGCGGGGTCGAGCTGAATCATGCGGATGCCCGACCAGAACGAGCCGAAGGCGAGCCAGAGGGACTTGTCGGTATCCTGGAAGATGGCCGGGTCGATGGCATTGTAATCGGTGCCCTGGCCCGACTTGATGACCATTCCCTGATCGGTCCATTTGAAATTGGGGGCGGCGGGATTGAGGGTGGGGTTGAAGGCGACGCCGATGGCGGAGGTATTTTTGCCGAAGGAGGAGGCGGCGTAGAAGAGGACGTAGCGGTCGCCGATTTTGGCGACGTCGGGGGCCCAGAAATCGGCGCCGCGATGACCGGGGACATTCTCGGGGACCCAGGCGGGTGCGGCGGCAAAGACGCGTGGCCCGGCGACCCAGTTCGTCAGATCTTTGGAGTGCCAGCTGCCCACGCCCTGCCCGGTGTAAAAGGTCCAGTATTCGCCATCGCATTCGATGATGGTGGAGGGATCATGAACGCGGGCGCCGACGTTGCCCTGGGTCTTGAGGCGGGCGTCGGCCTTGGGATCGACGGGGATGGGTGCGCCGCGTCCGCCACGACCGCCGCGTCCGGCCCGTGCGCCAGGCTGATTTGCGGGGGCGGTGGTCGCCTGCTGGGCATAGAGGGGCACAAACGCGGCGGTGAGCCCAGCGAGGGTCAGCAGGCTGAGCGTTTTTTTCAGAGCGTTCATGGGACGAACTCCAATCGGGAAAAGTCGGTCAGCAAACCACGGACAGCGTTCGCGGGGATTCTCCGCTCGATCGGGATATTACGCCGCACCGGGAGCGGGGCGGCCAGTCGGGGCGGGAAAAATCAGCGGTTGTTCGCGTTGTTCATCAGGCGGGCGTTCTGCATCTGCAGGTCGTTGATCTGGGTCCGTTGCTCGGCAGTCGGGTTGGCGCCGCCGGCGGCATTGAGGTAGTTCATGGCGGTCTGGCCGTCGTTGTGGGAGAGGGCGATCTGGGCGAGCATGAGGAGGGCGTGGGCGACGGCGGGGCCGGTGGCGTCGGCGGAGAAGTTGGAATCGCCGCGGGCGTTGGAGACGCGCGGCGTGCCGCTGGTGGGGGAGCGGCCGAGGGCGGCGGCGCGCTGGAAGTAGGGCAGGGCCTCGCTGGACTTTTTGCTGGCGAGCAGGAAGTCGCCCGCGGCGGCATCGGCGATGGCGGCGAGGCTGGCCCCATTCAGCGGCGTCGGGACGGGCAGCTCGGGGGCGGTGGGGTTGGGGATCATCGCTCGATACATCGGCGCGCCCAGGCCGCCGGGGGCGAAGCGGTCGGTCAGGCCGGCCGCGAAGAGGGTGTCCGCCAGG
>CALCHA010000415.1 GCA_937901265.1 uncultured Phycisphaerales bacterium | reverse complement strand
CAGACTCAAATCCACCACGTTCGCCGCCATTTCGTTGTCCAGCCGCCTCCCCGGATAGTTGGCAATCTCCTGCGTGGCACCTCGCCCGACCCATACCAGTACCGCGGTCCCCGGCACTTCCTTGCAAAATCGTACGCATCGACTGCAAAAGACGCACCGGTCGGCCTAAAGCTTGACGGTCGGGCCGATGTCTTTGACCGGATTTTTGACCTTGTCCTCGATGAAACGCGATTCACTGTTGCCATAACGGTAGGAATAATCCTGAAGCTTGCACTCGCCCGCCTTGTCGCAAACCGGACAATCCAGTGGGTGGCTGAGCAGGAAGCCCTCCATACAGATCTTTTGATTGGCGACGGCTTTGGGAGTCCGTGTATTGACTACCATGCCGTCCGCCGCTGTCGTGGCGCAGGTGGGCACCAACTTCGGTATGGTTTCGAGTTGATGCGTCTTTGGATTGATAACGGAGATTTCGGCGAGGCACAGGCGACAGCTCGCCACAACCGACAGGCCGGGATGATAACAATAGTAGGGGATTCCCGCGTCTCTCTCGGTCGCCGGCAGGGGGGCTCCATCCGTGAGCCCGAAAGTTCCAAAATTGCGTGTCCGCCCGGCACCGTTCTCGATCGCCACCTGGAGCACTGGCTTTTGTCCTTCGAAGTAAAATTGTCGCCCGTTGATTGTCAGTACTGCCATGTCTACCTCAACTGCCCGCCGTTGCTGTGAACATTTCCAATCGACCGGATACCGCTCTATTGACATCGGGTCCTTGCAGCGGCATCGTACCTCGCTGACCTTAAGGCTTCACATCGATTTCCCCCATCATGCCCATCATCTCATGCGGTGCGCAAATATATTTGTACACGCCCGGCTCGGTAAACTGGTGCGCGTAGGACTCCTTCGGGGGGATGCCCCCGGAATTGAAGACCGCCGCGCCAACCGGCGACGAGACATCCTTGGCATTGTCAGCCACCTTGGGGTCCGTCGTCACGGTGTGGGTGTCGCCCGAAACGTTCTTCCATAGAACCATCTCTCCGACGTGGATGGTCATCTTGTCGGGTTTGAACACGTCGTCGTCTGTCATCGTGATGATGATCGGTGCGGTCGCGGCTTGGGATGTGGCCACAGGCGGGGGAACCGCCGACGCGTCGACTGCCCCCGGCGCGTGCCAGTTCCACGCATACGCACGCAGCCCATACACCATCGCGCCCCCGAGAAAGCCTGTCAACACTATCAGTGGCACCGCTAAAAACAGCAGGATGCGAAAGGCGCGAAGCCACCCGCCTCGTCCCGGTCGCCGCGACATTTCTGAGAGAAAGAGAATCGCCACCGCGCCTGCGCCGGCGGCCGTACCCACCCACCGATGCACTTCGAGTATCCAAGACGACCCATGAGTAAGGGCAAACGCCCATCCCAGAGGGACGGTCACGACGGCGGTCAGAGCGCCGAGGATCACGCACCATCGGGACGCTCCACCGAGCCATTCCGCACCATGCCGCAGACGCAGCACTTCTGCCAGCGCCGCCGCGATCAGCAGCGCGATGGGAAAGCTCGTCATCATCGGGTGAAAATGCCCCAGCCACCGCACCAAGTAGGCCCAAAACCCCATACCTTCTTGGATGGACCGGTGAGCAAGAACGACGAGCGCGATCGCGTGCATTTTACCTCAAAGGTCGGCACCATCACTGTAAATGAAGAAAGGCCAGAGCGCCCCTGCACCCTGGCCTGACGTTAAACGCTCGTAACAATTAGTTTACTTGGCGGCCGGCGCGTCAATCGACGTGACCGCGATCTCGTCGCCCTTTTCCACGCCTTTGACCACCACTTCGATGTCGCTCGCCTTGTCGGTTTTTGCGAGGAACGCCTTGGCGAGCTTGTTACCATTGGCGTCGAACTTCAGCAGCTTCTTTCCGCTGATCACTGCGTACCCGGACTGCTCGCACGCTTCTTTGATCGCACAGGCCTTGGTGTGCTTCTTCGCCGCCGCTTCCGGGGCGTCCGTCTTCATCATTCCTGCCGCGCAGGCCTGATCCACAAGCACGCCGCTCACACTCTGCGCAGGCGTCGCAGGCGCTGCCGCTTCGGCCGCGACCAGCTGCCCGCACAAGCCCAAAATTGCTGCGGCCGCTAACACTGTCAGTATATTTCTCACAAGAGGCTCCTAATTAAACAATTCGTAAAACTATGGGGGTTATCTAAGGTTATCAGCAATTATCGTACCGTCAGTCGATGTCATCATGCGAAACACTGCGAATCATCCAGGACACCGAGCCCGCGCACGATGTCGCCTCGAAGAAACGCCACCAAAATCGCACCTGATTCGATGGCTCCGCCTCAAAGTCATTGGTGACCGTCCCACGACATAACGATCAACCCAGACCAGACGACCACGACATTCATGCACCACTGCTGGCAACGATGTCTGCCAATCGACGCCGCGAATTTACGGCGACAGTTGCTTTTCTTCCTTCATCTGTGCCAGCGTGTCCAATGCCAGCGTCGAGTGGGATATCGCGGCACCCGCACGCATCTCCGCGGCGACCCAGACGGCTTCCATAATCTCCTCCGGCGTGGCACCATGCTCCGTCGCGCCCCGCGTGTGGGCGTGAATGCAATAAGGACATTGCGTCACGTGCGCCACCGCAAGGGCAATCAATTGCTTGACCTTCGGCGGCAGCGCGCCGGCGGCAAAGACGCTCTGGCTGAATGCTTTGAACGCTTCCGCCTGCTTGGGTGCCAGCGCTTTACGCTGGTGAGACAGCTCCGGTGTCGCTTTTGGATAAACAGCATGTTCTTGCGGCATGATCGAACCCCTTCAATGTAGTGTGTGACCCAAATCTGGTTGCCGGTTCGCCGGTGAAAATCACGCCAATGAACGCGACACTGGTCAGACTATAGGCGCTCGCTGATTGGCGGTTGTTTGCTCTTCCGCAATCTGCTCGCGGATTCGGCCGCTCATCTGCGCAACCACAATCTTTTGCATCGCCAGTTCCACCAACGGCGTGTGCCGCCCATGGCCAGGGCGGAAGCCCCCCCGGAGACGAGCATACTTCGCATCGTTGGCGAGCTTGATGCGTGCCTTCTCCTCAAGGTCCAGCACCGCTTCCAACCGCCCTTCGATCAGCAGCGAGCCGTAGTCATCCAGAGAATCGGAACACCAGTCAACTTCAAAGCAGACCCGCGGATTCTCTGCGAGAATTGATCCTTTGCGGCCCTTGAACGCGATCCGCAGATAGAGGGCATGGTCCTGCCAGCAGAAAGGCATGGGGATCACATAGGGTTGGCCGTCCGGCGTCGCCATGCAGAGCCGTCCAATGCGCGCGTCGGCGAGGACATCATCCATCTGAGGGGAAGTCATTTCGAGCATCATTTCTCTCCAGGAATAAAAGCGTCGCGAATGATGGCGCGGGTGCCACACGCAACCGCCTGCAGGATCAAAACAGTATTCAATGACATCTTGACCTTGATATCCAGAATAGCCTGTGATAGGATCAAAATCCAGTGTCGTTTACTGCATCGGAAGAGAAGGGTCGCCCAATGTCTGAGGAGCTTCGCCTATGAGCCCGCTAGCCATCCCGGTCTCCTCCGCCCGCCCGACGCCGCCCTCGCGAGCGGACTTTGCCCACAGCCCCCTGGTCGTCTTCTATGAGCTGACCCGGGCCTGCGATCTGGCCTGTCGTCACTGCCGGGCCGACGCCCAGACGCGCCGAAACCCCGCCGAACTTTCCACCGATCAGGCCAGAAAGCTGATTGCCCAGCTGGCCACCTTCCCCAAACCGCCGCTCCTGGTGCTCACCGGCGGCGACCCGCTCAAGCGCGACGATGTCTTCGAGATCATCGCCGCGGCGCGCCAGGCCGGCCTCCAGGTAGCATTGACCCCGTCGGCGACTCCGCTGGTGACCCACGATGCCCTCCAACGGCTCAAGGTCGCCGGACTTCATCGCCTCGCCGTCAGCCTCGACGGCGCCGATGCCGCCACCCACGATGATTTCCGCCGCGTCGCAGGCAGCTTTAACCGCACGCTCGATATCCTCCGCGACGCCCGCGACTGCGGGCTCCCGCTGCAGGTCAACACCACCATCGCCCGCCACAACGCACATCAGGTCGATGCCCTGGCCGAACTGCTCGCTCCCTTGGGCATCGTCCTCTGGTCGGTCTTCTTCCTCGTTCCCACCGGCCGCGCCAGTGCTTCCCAGCGCATCGCTCCCGAGGCGTATGAAACCCTCTTCGCCCAGTTGCTGGATCACGTCGGGCGCCAGCCCTATGCCATCAAAACCACCGAAGCGCCGCACTTCCGCCGCTTCGTGCTTAATGCGGCCAAGGCCGCCGGCCGCCAGGCGCCAACCAACGTCTCCATGGCCGGAACCAACGACGGCCGCGGCGTCCTGTTCATCAGCCACACCGGTGAAATATTCCCCAGCGGCTTCCTGCCAATCTCCTGCGGTCGATTCCCCTTTGATTCCGTCGTCAGCGTCTACCAGGGAAGCACGCTCTTCCGCCTGCTTCGCACAGCCGAAAGCATCACCGGCAAATGCAGTGTGTGCGAATTCCGCGAAATCTGCGGCGGCAGCCGCGCCCGTGCCTACGGCCTCACCGGAGATCCCATGGCCTCCGACCCCGATTGTGTGTATGTCCCCCTCCGCTGGAAACAGGAGTCCGCCACATGCTCAGCCTGACCAACCTGCTTTGTGACCACGCCGCGGGAAACGAACGGCTTCGCTACGGTCATACCACCTCATCGGCGAATGCAACGCCGCGCCCCGTCGTCGTGTGGGGCGTGACCAAGGCCTGCAACCTCCGGTGTGTCCACTGCTACGCTTCCGCAGACGCCAATCCCGCTCCCGATGAACTCACCGATACCGAAGGCTTCGCACTGCTCGATGATTTGCGAACCTTCGACGTGCCCGCTGTGCTCTTTTCCGGAGGCGAGCCTCTCGTCCGCCCCTCCACCGTCGACTTCATCCGCCATGCCCACGCCCTGGGGCTCAGCGCCACCCTCTCGACCAATGGCCTCCTCATCGACGAGGCCATGGCTGATCGGCTGGCCCACGCCGGCCTTAAATATGTCGGCATCAGTATCGACGGCACCGAGGGCCGACACGACAAATTGCGCGGCAAACAGGGCGCCTTCAAGGAATCACTCGCCGCCATCGATCGTTGCCGCCAGCGCGGCATCAAGGTCGGCATGCGCTTCACCGTCCACGCACTCAACCGCGAAGATGTACCGGAAATCCTCGACCTCTGCCGCGACCATGATGTCCAGCGCCTCTGTGTCTATCACCTCGCCTACGCCGGTCGGGGCGGAAAAATGCAGAAAGTCGACCTCACCGCCACCCAGACCCGCGGCGTCGTGGACTACCTCGCCCAGCGCTGCCGTATTGATCACGCCACCGGCAGCACGCTCGAAGTCCTCACCGTGGGCAATCATTCCGACGCCGCCTACGTGCTCATGATGCTCGAACGCGAGGGAACCGCCCGCGCACGCACCGTCGCCGAGCGGTTACGCGGCACCGGCGGCAATCGCTCAGGCTGCGATGTCGCCTCGATCGATCCCATGGGCAACGTCCACTACGACCAGTTCAGTTGGCACTACACCTGCGGCAACGTCCGCCACACGCCCTTCAGCCGACTTTGGACCGAAGCCACCGATCCGCGGCTCCATATCCTCAGAAACCGCGCCCCCCATCTGCCTCCGCGCTGCCGCAAGTGCCGATTCCTCGAACTCTGCAACGGCAACCTCCGCACCCGCGCGGAGGCCGCCACCGGCGATTGGCTGGGCGATGATCCCAGCTGCTATCTCACCGACGATGAGATCGGCCTTCACGAACCAGCACCCACGCCCAACAGTCCCCCACAATCTTCACTCATCTGACCCGCTATCGGTCAATTTCAGGAGATTTCATGGCTTCGTTCAGCATCATTCAGGGAGGGATGGGCGTCGGCGTTTCGGGGTGGCCTCTCGCCCGCGCGGTCTCGCGCCGCGGCCAGTTGGGCGTCGTTTCGGGAACAGGCCTCGCCGCGGTCCTGGCCCGGCGGCTGCAGACCGGCGATATCGGCGGCCACCTGCGCCGGGCCTTGGCGAAATTTCCGCTGCCTGCGATTGCCCAGCGAATACTCGATAAATATTTCGTGGAAGGGGGCAAACGCGAAAAAGACCCCTTTGTCCTCACGCCGATGCCCCAAGTGAAGGAAAGTCTCGCCGCCAGGGAGCTGACGGTTACGGCAAACTTTGTCGAGGTGTTCCTCGCCAAGGAAGGACACACCAACGCGGTGGGCATCAATTATCTGGAGAAAATTCAATTCCCGCATTTGACCTCTTTGTTCGGCGCCATGCTGGCGGGCGTTGACTACGTCCTGATGGGCGCGGGAATTCCCCGCGTCATTCCCGGGGTCCTGGATGCCCTGGCCGCGGGTAAGCCAGCGACCTACCGCATCGACATCGAACATGCGAAAGACGCAGATGTCAGCGACAATGAAGAGGAGTGCTGTACCACATTTGACCCCGCCCTATTCTGCGGGGGCCTGGCACCGCATCTGGCAAGGCCACGCTTCCTCGCGATCATTTCCTCAGCAACACTTGCCATGACGCTGGCCCGTAAATCCAACGGCCAGGTCGACGGATTCGTCGTCGAAGGCGCGATTGCCGGCGGACACAATGCACCGCCGCGCGGACCGATGCAATTGAATGAGCGCGGTGAGCCCCTCTATGGTCCACGCGATGTCGCGGATCTGGAAAAAATTCGCGCGCTGAAGTTACCTTTTTGGCTCGCCGGAGGTTTCGGTCAGCCGGGAAAATTGGCCGAAGCCGAGGCCCTCGGGGCCAGCGGAATCCAAGTCGGAACAGCATTTGCTTTCTGCGAAGAATCCGGCATTGATCCTGAAATCAAGCAGCGCGTCCTGGCCGAGAGTCTCTCCGGCGCAGCGCGGGTCTTCACCGATCCCGCCGCATCGCCCACCGGGTTCCCTCTGAAAGTCGTGCAATTGCCCGGCACGGTCTCAGAACCCACCGTCGTGGCCTCACGCGAGCGAAACTGCGACCTCGGCTATCTACGGCAAACCTATCGCAAAGAGGATGGAACCCTCGGTTACCGATGCCCGGCCGAACCTATTGATGACTACGTGCGCAAGGGCGGACGTGTCGAGGACACCGTCGGCCGCAAGTGTTTGTGCAATGGCCTGTTTGCCACCGTCGGATTCGCCCAGCTGCGGCCGGAGGGGGCGGAGCCCCCGCTCGTCACCGCCGGCGACGACGTGGTGAACGTTCACCACTTTCTTCGACCCGGTCATAAAACCTACAGCGCTGCCGAGGTGATCGAACGCCTCCTTGAAAGTCGAATCGCCAACCCGGATGGCTGTCAAAAACCGCTGAATTACGACTTCCAATCCTCTCCCTGAAAAGGAGCCCCAATTATGGCCATTGAACTCACCCCCGCCGCGGCCGACGAAGTTCGTCGAGTCTTGCAGGAGCAAGGTTTGGCCGGTCCAGAAGTCTGCCTGCGCGTTGGCCTGCAGCCACGCAGCGCTGATCAGGCGTTCACGCTTGATTTGGCCCAGCGCCCCGAGCCCGGCGATGAAGGTTCAGTGTGCCACGGCATCCACGTCGCCTGCACCGCTGAAAATCTCTTACGCCTCGACGGCTACACCATCGATTTCCGCACCCTGTCCGGGGGCCGTGGCTTTACCTTCACGCCCCCGGCGAAACCTCCCTCACGCACACCCCGTAACGAAACCTCGGAAAGATCGGCATCACCCGACTTTCCTCAGGTACATGCCGCCCTCCGTGAGGTCATCGACCCGGAAGTGGGGATCAACATCGTCGATCTGGGCCTCGTCTATGGCCTCGATATTCGGGACCGGAATATCCATGTGACCATGACTATGACCACCCCGGCCTGCCCCCTCAGCGAGCAAATCAAAAACGATGTCTATGCACGCATTATGGATCATTGCCCGGGAGTGACCGCGGTGGACGTGCAACTCGTGTGGGATCCGCCCTGGCGCTCCGATCTGATTTCCAAAGATGCAAAACGATCGCTCGGCTGGTCACGTTGACTGGTCAAGCCGTGATGAAACCTCTCATCGGCAAGGATATATTCATGAGCCATCCCACGATAATCGATGTCCGTGACGTCGCACCCCGTGAGCGCCACCCCCTTCTTTTCAACACCTTCCACGCTCTGCAACCCAATGAAAACTTTGAACTGGTCAACGATCACGACCCCAAGCCGCTCTATTATCAGTTCAATGCCGAACATCCCGGCGCATTTTCCTGGGATTACCTTCAGCAAGGCCCCGATACCTGGCGCGTAAAAATCGGCAAAACCGCCGCCTGTTCCCCGGCCCCGTCTGGCACAAAAAGTTGCTGCAGCTGACCCCACCCACCGCAGCGCGCAGGGGATTGGCCCGCCCTCCAGCTGCCAATCCCCTGCCGCTTCTTTCTTTTTCCGCCGAACACAGGAGAATAGCGCCATGCTCATGGCCTCCATCAAAGCCGCCGCCGTTTTCGACCCACAGCGCTTCAATGCCGTCGTGCTGGCCCTGACCCCAAAAAGCAAAACCATGCTCGTGTGCTTCGAACCTGGTCAAGCGATCCCCGTTCACAGCCCCGGCGTGGACCTCACTCTGACCCTCCTCGAAGGGCGCGCCACCCTTGTGAGCGGCGACGAAGAACTCGCCGACGCTGGCCCGGGCGCGCTGATGCACGCCGAAAGTGGACATCGGCGTGGCGTCATGGCGCACCAGCGCACGCTCGCCCTTATCGTCGTATCCCCGCCCCCCACCCCCGAAGATCACCGCGAAGTCGCAGCTCACCTCCAGAAAGGCACCTGGAAATGATCCCCCCGGTAACCCCGATCCAAGGTCGCCCATGATCCCCGGCATTGCCCTCAGGCGTAGCCCCTTTGTCTTCGCCAGCATCCTCCTCCTCCTCGTGGGCATGTGGGGTGGACTCCTGCGCCTCGGCTGGAACTTCGCCGGCCCCGCCGCCTCCGTCCCCTACCATGGCCCCCTTATGATCGGCGGGTTTCTCGGCACGCTCATCAGCCTTGAACGCGCCGTGGCCCTCGGACACCCCTGGGTGTATGGGGCACCCCTCGCCGCCGCCCTCGGCGCAATCGCCATTCTCGTCGGCCTGCCCCTCCCCTTCGGTCAAGGCCTGCTCGCCCTCGCCAGCGTCCTCCTGTTCCTCGCCATGGTCCTGATCTTCTTCAGACAACGCGAAGTCTTCATCGTCGTCATGACGCTCGGTGCGCTCGCATGGCTGGCCGGAAATCTCCTCTGGCTCTTTGGCCGGCCAGTCTCCATCGTCGTTCCCCTCTGGGCCGCTTTCCTCGTGCTCACCATCGTCGGCGAACGCCTCGAATTGAGCCGCTTTCTCCCCTTTTCTCACCTCCGCCTCCCCACCTTCAACGGCGTCATCAGCCTCTACCTCCTCGGGCTCCTCCTTACCATCTGGCTCCCGGGCTTGGGCCTCGGCATCCTAGGCTTCGGACAACTCCTCCTCGCCCAATGGCTCTTTACTTTCGACCTCGCACGCCACACCATCCGTCGCAACGGACTTCCTCGCTTCACCGCCGCCTGCCTCCTCACCGGCTACTTCTGGCTCGCCCTCAGCGGTGCCCTCTCCCTCTACTATGGCCTCATCTGGCCCGCTTTCGTCGCCCCCGACGGCTGGCTCCTCTTCGCCCCTTCCGCCGGACTGATCTACGACGCCATCCTCCACTCCCTCCTCCTCGGCTTCGTCATCGGAATGATTTTCGGACACGCTCCCATCATCTTCCCTGCCGTCATGCGAATCCGCATCACCTATCGGCCGCGATTCTACTCCCACCTCGCTCTCCTCCAGATCTCCGTGGCGCTGCGCGTCGCCAGCGACCTCGCTGGCTCATCGCCCGGACGCAAATGGGCGGGCACGCTCAACGTGATCACGCTGCTGCTGTTTCTCCTGAATACAATCACTTCCGTTCGCTTCCCCAACCGCGAACAATATCCGCCCCGCGATGACAAAGAATTTATCTCCCTGAAAATCGTCGGCTGATACGCTCGCGCTCACAAACCCCACTCCCCACGCGCCGAGTGTTCACGCGACAGATTGCAGATTTCCGCAATCGTCGAACGCGCCAGCACTTCATCCGCACCCGCCGCCGCTTCATCAAGCTGCCGGTGAAGCGGACACAGATCGGTGCCATGAATGCCCAGCGGACAGGTCACCACCCGCTGCGAGGGATCGACCACCCGCACCAGTTGCAGCAGCGAAAGCGACCGGGCAGTCGTCGCGAGCGCGAAGCCCCCCTTCACCCCTCGTCGCGCGTTGACGATCCCCGATCGATGCAGCAAATGCAGAATCTTCGACAGGTAACTCGCCGGGATTCTTGTGGCCGCTGCAATCTCGCAGGTCGTGCGGCTCCCCCCCTCGGCGTCCGCCAGGTAAATAACCGCTCGAAGGCAATATTCAGCAGTGCGAGAAACCACAAGATTTTCTCTTTCTGTATATCTTGACCTTGATGTCCATAATAATTGCTGCTATGGTGGTATGCAAGGGCCCGAAAGAAACGGTCCGAGGTATTTCTCACTGCTCCCTGCCGCTGCTCGGCCAGGGCCGCAATGCCCCAGAAGCGTCGCCTCGAATGAGCGCCGCCCGTTGTCTGAAACCTGCCGCCTGCATCCCGTTTTGAAAGGATCACCCCATGAGTCTTGCCCACACAGTCGGTGAATTGGTTGTGCAAAAGCCTTCCCGCGCTCGCGTCTTCGAACACTTTGGAATCGACTATTGCTGTGGCGGCAATTTACCCCTCGCCGAAGCCTGCAGCAAAAAAGGTGTTGACGTGGAAGCCGTCCGCGCCGCCCTCGCGAAAGCAGATGCCGCCCCAAATGCCGGTGGAAAAGACTGGTCAACCGCCACCATGGGCGAGATCGTCGCCCATGTCGAGGCCGTGCATCACGCTTACCTCCGCCGGGAGATGCCCCGGCTGGAATTTCTCACCGGTCGCGTCGCGGATCGCCATGAACAACGCCACCCCGAGCTGCGAAAAATTCACGAGATATTCCTCCACTTCAAGCAGGACATGGACACCCACATGCTCAAAGAGGAACGCGTCCTTTTTCCCATGTGCCGCGAGCTCGATCACGCCACGAGCGCTCTCTCGTCCCCCGTCGGTTCCGTCAACAACCCGGTCCGCATGATGATTGAGGAGCACGAGGCCGCGGGCGCGGAACTCGAGCAGCTACGCGAACTCACCCACGGTTACGTCCCGCCGGCTGATGCCTGCAACACGTACCACGCGATGTTGACCGCCCTGAGCGAACTCGAAGCCGACACCCATGTCCACGTTCACATGGAAAACAGCATCCTTTTTCCCAAGGCGATCGCCGCGGAAGCCCGCCTCGCCGCCTGCTCTGCGTGACGTCGCGGCGTCATCCCTCCAACTGCCACCGCTCGCCAGGATCTGCCCCCCAAGAAGCCATCCATGACCGTCGCTCCGTCGTCCACCAGCCAGCCCTCCGCCAACCGCCCGCCGCCAGAGGTGCTCACCGAGTGCATCCCGCCCTTTGTGGAGCACCTCTATCGCTGGTACGTCACGGCCGCGATCCTCATCATGCTCACCGCGGGCGGCTCCTGGGGAAGCTGGATGCTCTGGCAAATCGGCCTCTCTCACCAATTTACCAGCGTCTCCATCCACGCCATCAACGCCCATGGACAAGCCCAGATTTACGGGTGGATGGGCCTGTTCATCATGGGCTTTGGTTACCACCTGCTCCCGCGCTTCTGGCGAGCCACCCTTGTGGCGCCGCGGCTCGCACCGCTTGTCCTCCTCCTCGTGACCCTCGGCGTCCTCCTCCGAACCCTCGGCGTGGTCCTCCTCGGTCTCTCCTCCTCCGCCATTCCTCTGGCCCTCACCGGATGCGTCCTCCAGCTCCTCGCCATCTGCTGCTTTGCCACGCAAATGCTCCTCACTTGCCGCCATGGCAAAACATCTTTCCGCCCCGAATCCGGCTTCATCCTCGGCGCGATGGCCTGGTTCGTCCTGATGGGTGCCTTCGATACCTTCCACACGTGGAACACTCTCGCCGCACCCACCCCCGAAGCTCTCCTGCACGACATTACCACCTACCAGGGCCCCCTCCGCGACCTTCAGGTCCACGGCCTGGCTCTCTTTATGATCCTCGGAATTTCCTCCCGCATGATCCCCGCTTTCTATGGCCGACCCGTCACACCGCCCCTTCGCGGATGGTGCGCCTTCGCACTCCTCACCACCGCCGTCCTCGCCGAAGTGCTCCTCTTTATCGCCACCCAGTGGACCCATATTCCCCGCCTCGCGGACTGGCTCGTCCTCCCCTGGATCATGCTTGCCGTTGGCCTCTTCCTTCAGGTCTGGCCATGGAAACTCTGGCGAACCCCCAGACGGGTCGACCGCTCTGACAAGTTCATCCGCATCGCCTACGCCTGGCTCGCGCTCTCCCTGGCCATGCTCCTCCTCCTCCCCCTCTATCAAGCCCTCGCGGGACTTCCCCTCGGCCATGCCTACTACGGCGTGGCTTACATCGGTGCCATCCGCCACGCCTTCACGGTGGGCTTCGTGTCCCTCATGATCGTCGGCATGTCCGCCCGCTTCATCCCCGCCATCGCCGGTATTCCCTCCCGCAACCTCTCCCGACTCCTCGCGCCCTTCCTCCTCATCAACCTCGGCTGCTTCCTGCGAGTTTCCTTGCAGACGCTCACCGATCGCTACCCCGCCATCTACCCCCTTCTCGGCATCAGCTCCCTCTTCGAAATCGCCGGCTTTGTCGCGTGGTCCTTTGACATCCTCTCCATCATGTGGCGCTCGCCAAAACGCCGCAAATCCTCACGCGCCCCCGCCAGCGTCAGCCCGCCCATTGACCACCCATAACCCTCGCCCGTCTATCCCATTCAACTCCCTTCGACCCCCGCGGCGCTTTTCCCCGGCGAATCCCCACCTGCGTGAACGGACCATGCCCGCCCCCATGCTCTGACACCGCCGGCACCTCCACCAGCGCCGCGAGCGACGCATTCCGAAACGCCTTCTCCACGCGCTCAAACGCGTCATCCAGCTCCTTGTGCAGCGGACACAATTGCTTCTTATGCTCCGGTAGATTCAACGGGCACGTGCGAATCCGCGGCAGCGGGTCAATCGCCGATATCACATCAAAAACGCTGATCTCCCCCGGATCACGCGCCAGCGTAAAGCCCCCGTTGGGCCCGCGCTGCGAATGCACAAACCCTGCTTTCACCAGGGCCAATAGAATCTTCGATAAATAGCTCGCCGGAACCTGCGTCGCCTCAAAAATCTGCCGCGTGCCCCGGGGCTTTTTCTCCTGAGCCGCCAGATGAACCATTACCCGCAACGCATATTCATTCGTTCGCGAAATCATCCGTTCCTCCTCAATAGTTCACTATCATACACCCAAACGCCCCCGACGTGCAGCCCCCAAAACCCTGCACGTTCCACCCGAAGCCAGCGGCACTTGACCAGCCACCGGTCAAGCCCACCCGGCCGCAGCCGCAGCTGCCGTCATTGAGCTACTCACAAACGCTTACCAAATTCTCCGCGTCGCTCAGGACGTAGTCGCAAGGGAGTGGCTCGCGGACGATGCGCGCAGAGCTGTTCCACCCGCCAACCGAGCGGGCGATACATGCTGACGGTTCCGCAATCGGCGGCCAAGCCGGCACCCTCCGCCCATCGCCCCGCCCCGCCCCACACCAGCGACCTCCGACTCCTCAATCCTCAATAATCCGCCGTCGGCGCCGCCAGGCGCGACATCGGCTTTAGCCCGCTCCGCTTTCTCCTCACCGCCAACCCCGCAACCGCCAGCCCCACCACGCCCGCCGCCGCCGTTCCCGGCAACGGCGCCGCCGGCACCGCCGGCGACACGCTCGCGTCGTTAAACCTCACGTTGTCAAAAAACGCATTCCCCGCCGTCCTGTCCGCCCCGTTGTAATCCTCAAACATCAGGTGCACCGGCTGCCCGATC
>CALCHA010000414.1 GCA_937901265.1 uncultured Phycisphaerales bacterium | reverse complement strand
GACTGGTGCTGAGCGTCGGGGCGTTGGGTGCGGGGTACCTGGGGTTCAAACCGACGGGGGACTGGCTGCATCGGTTCCTCAACCCGCTTCTGGGCGGCTATGGGCATGGGGTGGGGAGTGCAGGCGAGGGGGCGGAACGGGTGGGCGAGGGGGCGATGATGGCGCTAGGGTTTGCGATGCCGCTGATAGGCATCGTGGTGGCGTGGTTCTTCTTTTTGAAGAATCGTCATGCAGCGGAGCTGGTGGGGCGGAACTTGCGGCCGGTGGTGAAGTTTTTGGTCAAGAAGTGGTACATCGACGCTATTTACGCGGCGGGGATCACGAAGCCGCTGCGGATTTTCTCGCACATTCAGGCGATTGTGGATCGGTATCTGATCGACGGGATCGTGTTCATGGTGAGTTTTTTCCCGCAGTTGGTGGGCTACACGCTCAAGCCGACACAGCGTGGGCTGCTGCAGCGTTTTGCGGTGGGCATGATCGCGGGATTCGCGGTTGTGGTGGCGGTGGTCATTTATCTGCTTGGCAAAGCCCAGTAAGGACTCGCTGTGGAATTGCACGTTTATTACCTGATGCCGGAAATCATTTTGCTGGCGGCGGCATGCGCGGCGACGCTGCTGGGGCTGTCGCGGAAAGACGGGGTGCGCCGCCTGGCGCAGGTGGTCGCGGCGCTGGCGTGCCTGGCGGGACTGGTGACAACGCTGACCATGCAGTGGGCGGATGTGCATTACCACCTGGCGCGGACGACCGAGGCGGCCTACGGGTTCGGGCTGCGGTATTTTAATCCGACGTTCATCACGGGGCTGACCTGCGCGGTGGGCTTCATCATGGTGTTGATGTCGTGGGACATGCCGGCACAAGGGGAGCCGGCCACGAGTGACAAGCGGTACCGCGGCGAATACTTCGGGATGATGCTTTTTTCGCTGGCAGCGGTGGGGATGATAGGGAAGGTGAATGACCTGGTGTGGCTGTTCATCGCGCTGGAGCTGGTGTCGATACCGACCTACATCATGGTGGCGACGGGGCGGTCGCAAATCGTGGCGCAGGAGGCGGGGATCAAGTATTTTTTCCTGGGGGCGTTGGCGGCGGCGATATTTCTCTTTGGCTTTTCGTACATTTATGGGGCGACGGGGGCGACGCGATTTTCG
The DNA here is from genome assembly GCA_937901265.1 of uncultured Phycisphaerales bacterium. Taxonomy (GTDB): domain Bacteria; phylum Planctomycetota; class Phycisphaerae; order WQYP01; family WQYP01; genus CALCHA01. The sequence continues at coordinate 2,386 of CALCHA010000414.1, read as the reverse complement.
GATATTCGGGCGGCCTTCGCGGGGGTGAACGGCGGGATGCCGGCGATGAATTCGCCGCTGGCGCTGATCGGGGTGCTGTCGGTGATCGTGGGCGTGTCTTACAAGATTGCGGCGGTGCCGATGCACTTTTTCGCGCCCGATGTGTATCAAGGGGCGGCCACGCCGGTGACGGCGTACCTTGCGTTCGCGCCCAAGGTGGCGGGGTTCCTGGCTATCATCCTGATGCTGTCACTGTTCAACTTCAATTATCACACTCCGTCCGGCCACGCCATCATGGTGCTGCTGTCGGTGATGGCGGCGTTGACGATGACCGTGGGCAACGTGATGGCGTTGTTGCAGCGGAACGTGAAGCGGATGCTGGCGTATTCGTCGATTGCGCATTCGGGCTACATCCTGGTGGGACTGGCGGCGGGAACGGGCGACGGCACGGTGGGCCACAGCGGAATTCTGGCGGCGCTGTTTTATCTGGCGAGCTATGCGGTGATGAACACGGGGGCGTTTGCGGTGCTGGTGTATATGCAGGGGAAAGCGGACGCGGCGGAGGATCTGGATGACCTGGCGGGGATCGCGCGGGAACACCGCGGGCCGGCGTTCATGCTGGCGCTGTGCCTGTTTTCGCTGATCGGTATGCCGCTGACGGTGGGGTTTGTGGGCAAGCTGTACATTATGAGCACGGCTCTGTTTGCAGGGCGTTACGCGCTGGTGGTGATCATGGCGGTCAACGCGGCGATTGCGGCGGCGTATTACCTGCGAATCATCTCGTCGATGTACCTGCGTGAGCCGCTGTATCCGTTCAGTTTGCGGAGGGCGTTGCCGATTCGCATTTCAGCGGTGTTGTGTTCGATCGGGGTGTTTGTGTTGTTTTTCGCTCCGACGCTGGTGATGGCACCGAGCTGGGGCTATGAAGCGACGGATCCCACGCGTTCGCCGGCGGCAGGCGCGGGGGCTGCGCGGGGAACGGGAGCGGCGGCGGAAGGGGAAGTGGGGCTGAAAGCGGAGGCGGGGAGGACATTGGGGATGAAGGCGGGGAAGGAATCGGGGCCGGCGGCACTGCTGGTGGGCGCTGCTGCGCGGTAGAATCCCGGTTCTGATTTCGCTTTCTTTTTGCTCACACCGAGGAGCCCAGATGCAGCTTGCACGCCGTATGGACGACATCGCCGAATCGATCACGTTGGCGGTGACCGCGAAGGCCAACGCGCTGAAGAAGCAGGGGGTGGACGTGGTTTCGTTCGGCGCGGGGGAGCCGGACTTTGACACGCCAGGGTTCATCAAGGAGGCGGCGATCAAGGCGCTGCAGGCGGGGCGGACGAAGTATGAGCCGACGCCCGGGACAGTGGAGGCGCGGAAGGCGATCGCGGAAAAGCTGAAGCGGGAGAATGGGCTGGAGTATGCGGCGGAGCAGATCACGATATCGGTGGGGGGGAAGCATGCGTTGTATCTGGCGTTTCAGGCGGTGCTGAATCCGGGGGATGAGGTGATCATTCCGGCGCCGTACTGGGTGAGTTATCCGGAGATGGTGAAGCTGGCCGGCGGGGTGCCGGTGATCGTGAGGGGGGATCCGGCCAACAATTTCAAAATCACCCGTACGCAGCTGGACAAGGCGCTGACGGACAAGACGCGGATGTTCATCATGAACTCGCCGTCGAACCCGGGCGGGCACACGTATGAGCCGTCGGAGCTGGACGAGCTGTCGTATGCGTTGGCGCGATTTCCGGAGGTGTGGGTGTGTTCGGACGAGATTTATGAAAAGCTGATTTATGGGGATACGCAGTTCCGCTCGTGGGCGGCGCTGGACTGGGCGAAGTGGAAGGACCGGACGATCACGTGCAACTGTTTGAGCAAGACGTTCGCGATGACGGGGTGGCGGATCGGCTACACGGCGGGGCCCAAGCCGCTGATCGCGGCGATGAGCAAGCTGCAATCGCAGATGACGAGCAACATCACGAGTTTCTGCTATCCGGCGATCGTGGAGGCGTACACGAATCCGCAGTCGGGGGTGGAGGTGGAGAAGATGCGGCAGGAATTTGAGCGGCGGGGCGAGCACATGTGGAAGCGGCTGAATGCGATTGCGGGGATGGAATGCGTGCGGCCGACGGGGGCGTTTTATTGTTTCCCGAACATCGGGGCGTTGTTGAACAAGCCGCTGGGGAAGAAGGGGGTGGTGTCGCAGGAAGCGGTGGCGTTCTGCACGGCGGTGCTGGAGGAGGCGCATGTGGCGCTGGTGCCGGGGAATGACTTCGGGTTTGCGGATCACGTGCGGCTGAGTTTTGCGACGAGCATGGGGAACATCGACAAGGGGCTGGATCGGCTGGCGGCGTTTTTGGGCAATGGTTGAGGTGGGTGGGGAGCGCGGGGTGAGCATCGCGAGAGGGGGGGGGTGAGGTTT
>CALCHA010000413.1 GCA_937901265.1 uncultured Phycisphaerales bacterium | reverse complement strand
AGTGGCGGCGGCTAGTTGTGCCTCGGCACGCTGGCGGGCTTTGCGGACGACTTCGACCTGGCGGTGCAGGGCGGCGTCGCTGGCTTCGTTTACCCCGACGATGAGCTTTTTCAGATCGCCCATCGCCTGGTTGAGGGTGGCGGTGTGGGCGAGCTGGGCAGCCTGATCGGGTGCGGGGGCGGCGGCGGCGGGGGCGGTGGTGGGGGCGTCGTCGGGTTTGGTGGGCGGGGTACCCCATTGGGGGCGCTGGCCTCCGGCCGTTTCGCCGGGGCCGGTGAAGCTGCCGTTGGCCCAGTCGCCGCCGCCCCAGGTATTGGCGGGCGGGGCATCCTGGGGTTCAAGGCCTTTGGCGGCGGCCATGACGTTCTGCAGGAGGGGCCGGATGACCTTCCATTCTTCGGGCGTGGAGCCGAGGGTTTTCTGGAGGGCGCGGAGGTTTTGCTCTTCGATGGATGGTCCGCCGAACATGGCGACTACCTCCGGTGGAAGGGGTTTGGGGGGACCGGGCTGGGTGGCGGGGCCGGCGGCACCGGCGGGCTGGGAATCGGCAGGGAGGGCGTCGGCTGCCCCCTGGGCCATGACGATGCCGGCGGTGGCGGCGATGAAGATGGCGGCATGCCAACCGCGGGGGTCGGTGAGGAGGAAAATACCCATGGCAGAGCCATCCTAAAGGGGCGGTGTATGCGGTACGTTGCCGCCGGGGGAGGGTCCTTACACGCGGCGGTTCTGCCGGAGGGAGCGGCGTGCGGAAAGATTGCGCCCAGCGGGACTCGAACCTGCAACCATCTGCTTAGAAGGCAGATGCTCTATCCGATTGGGCTATGGGCGGGCGGGAGGGGCGCACGGGGTGAGCGTTACGATAGGGCAAGGGGCAGGGGGGTTCAATGGGCATCAGGAGGAGGTTTTTCGCGCGGGGGAAGCGGGGTCGAGGGCTTCACCTTCAGCGACTGAGCAGGGTGCGGCGGTCGGCGATTTGGGCGAAGAGGGTGCCGGCGAACTGGTCGCGGGTGAAGGTGGCGAGGTGCTGGTGGGTGGGGGTGAGCGCGGCGGCGTCGGGGGAGAGCGTCCAGGTGGTGACCGCGACGGGGGTGACGCCATCGAGCAGCGAGAGGAGTCCGAAGAACCCGTCGGCGGCGTCACGCAGGTGGAGTTCCTCCGGCTGGGCGTGCATGTCGACGCGCGTCGTCTGGGCGTCGGGCCCTTCGCCCAGGACCAGATCGAGCATGAAGTGGTGATCGCCGGCGATGGGCTTCGCGGCCACGACGATGGCGAGCAGCAGGCGGCGGCCGGGGACGTCGATCTGGCCCACGAGGCCGGGCGAGGAGGTCTTGTCGGCGGCGCGGAGGGAGAGCGGCGGCAGGGGGGTGGAGGGTGGCATGCCAACGAGGGATTCGCTGATGACCAGAAAAACGGTGCCATCCTCCGCCTGCAGCGCGCGGTTGATGCCCAGGTGGATGGTGCCGAGGGTTTTGTCAAAGCCGGAGTTGGCGACGGGGAGGGTGTCCTGGAGGGCGGCGGCGGGGTCGATGCGTTCCATGGCGTCGACGGAGGGCCAGGCAAAGGTGGGCAGGGCCTTGGCGTCGGGGTTGGCCATGGCGGCAAGGAAGGGTGCGTCGGTGAGGGGCGGGGCGGGGGTGAGCGAGACGTGGCCGCCGCCCTCCATGAAGCGCCAGATGCCGCGGCCGTCGGTGTAGGTGTCGTAGACGGCGTGGGGGAGGATGTCGCGGTGCAGGCGGCGGTCTGGGGCGAGGATATCGTTGCCGAGTTGGAGGAGGGTGACGACCGGCCGGGGAGCGGGGATGGCGGGGGGGACGGGAAGGGCGCGGCCGGCGTGAGGCGGGGCAAGCAGGGGCGGTGGGGGGAGTTCGGGCGCGGGCTGCGTTGGTGCGGCGGCGCGGGTCGGGGCGAAAGAGGGAACTCCCCCCGGCGGCGTGGGGCGGGCGAGAAGAGCGATGAGGAGGGCGGCGGCGAGGAGACCGGCGACGCCCCAGAGGGCTTGGGTGTCGTCGTTCATGGGACCTCCTGGGTGCGTGGGGGGAGAGGGGTAATTCTCTGAGGGGCAGCGGGGCATGTCCAGCAGGATCTCTGATGCGCCCGTCGCGGCGGCGGCAAGGGATCGAGGGACCGCGGGGTGCGTGGATAGACGAGGTGGGCTCGGGTCTTCATAATCTCCGGGATGAAGGGCAAGACGTCAGTGCAGCGAAGCCACCGGGTGCGGGCGGGTCGGGGGAAGGCGGCGGCGACGCCGCACGGGCTGCGGATCGCCGCCATCGATATCGGGACCAACTCGCTGCACATGATCGTCGTGGAGGTCACGCCGAACCTGGCGTTCAAGACGCTGTCGTCGGACAAGGATTCGACGCATCTGGGCGCGGGGGGGCTGGTGCAGCGGCGGCTGGCGCCGGGGGTGATCGCGCACACCATGGAGGCCCTGGGGCGGTATCAGAAGATCGCGCGCGGGCTGGATGCCGACGTGGTGCTGGCGTATGCCACCTCCGCCGTGCGCGAGTCGGCCAACGGGGGCGACTTCGTGGAGCTGGCGCGGGAGCGGCTGAACCTCTCCATCCAGGTGATTTCCGCGCACGAAGAAGCACGGCTGATTTACCTGGCGGTGCGCTCGGCGATGGATGTGGACAGCCATGCGGCCGGCGAGGGACGCACGACGGTGGGGCCCTCGCTGATTCTCGACATCGGCGGGGGGTCGGCGGAGCTGATCGTGGGGACCAACGACAAGGCCCTGCTGCTGGATTCCTATCCGCTGGGCGCATCGCGGCTGGCGCAGCAGTTTCTGCGGGCCGATCCGCCATCCAATAAGGAATATCAGCGGCTGGAGACGCACCTGAAGGAGATGCTCAAGCCGGTGCTGGCGCGGATTCGGGCGTTGGCTCCGCTGCGGCTCATCGGCACGTCAGGGACGCTGGAGAATCTGGCGGCGATGGCGGCGCTGCGGCACGGGGAGTCGGCGGCGCGACATCGACTGCTCACCCACATGGAGCGGGAAGATTTCACCGCGATCTACAAGCAGTTGCGCAAGCTGCCTCTGAAAGAGCGGCGGCGGCTACCGGGGCTGGACCCGGACCGTGCCGAGCAGATCGGCGCGGGGGCGGCGCTGGTGGATCATCTCTTCGACAAGCTGGGCTTCACGCACATTGACCTGTGCGACCGGGCGTTGCGGGAGGGGATGATCATCGATTACATGCACACGCACTGGCCGAAGATCAAGCTGTCGGTGCAGTACCCGGACCCGCGGCGGCGGTCGGTGTTTGAGCTGGCGTGGCGCTGCAATTTTGATGAGAAGCATGCGCTGCAGGTGGCGCGGCTGGCGCTGCAGTTGTTTGATGCGCTGGCGAAGCTGCATGGGTTGGGGAAGCGCGAGCGGGAGCTGCTGGAGTTCGCGGCGCTGCTGCATGACATCGGGTGGCACATCGGGCACTCGGGCCATCACAAGCATTCGGCGTATCTGATTCGCAACGGGGACCTGGAGGGGTTTTCGCTGCAGGAGCTGGACCTGCTGGCGAACATCGCACGCTATCACCGCAAGAGCCCGCCGAAGAAAGCGCACCTGGAGTTTCAGGCGCTGGATGTTGCGTCGCAGTTGCTGGTGCGGAAGCTGGCGTCGATTCTGCGGATCGCCGACGGGCTGGACCGGGGGCATTACGGGAACATCACGAAGGTGCAGACACACACGACGGCGCAGTCGGTGACGATCCGCCTGACCGCGCAGAACGATCCGGCGCTGGAGATGTGGGCGGCGATGCACAAGACGGAGATGTTCGAGGCGACCTTTCGCCGGGCATGCCGCCTTGCGCCGACGCGGTGAGAGCGGGGCGGGGGAGGGACGGATCAGATGCGGCCGATGACCAGAAGAATGATGACGATCACCAGGACGAGACCGAGTCCGCCGCTGGGGTAAACCCCCCATCCCGCGCTGTAGGGGAAGATGGGCAGGGCGCCCAGCAAAAGCAGGACAAGCAGGACAATGAGGACGGTGCGTGCGGTCGAATTCATATATTCACCCATGGGGAACTGACAGACCGACACCCTGTCAGCCTCTGGGGAAGCTGAACGCAAGAGTTGTGCCATCTCAGCAGTAAATCGTCGAGGGGGGTCCTGGCGCGTCGGCCGGGACGGCCGCAGCGCGATGCGGCGGCCGTCCCTTGGGATGCATGGGGGATCAGGCGGGGATGGAATCGACATTCCGCAAATAGTGGCGGTGCTTTTTGATGCCCTCGACGAGGCCATCGAGGACGCGCTGCGGGTCGTCGCCGGTGATCACGCCCTCCATCGACGGCAGGACGCCCGCTTTTTCGAGGACGCGTGTGCCGGCCCCGATGGCGGCGAGGGTCTTGAAGTGGGCGCAGGCCTCCGCGACGAAGTGGATGGCGACGCCGAGGGAGGCGACGGCCTGGGCGCTGGCGTCGCCGCCGGGGACGATCAGGGCGTCGTAGACGACGCTGGGGGCGTTGGGAGCGGGGCGGTCGACCGCGATGCTCTTGCCGTCGGAACCGGTAAGGGTGCCCGCCACCTTGGCGATGACTTCGCAGATCGCGCCCTCGGCCTTGAGGCGGGATTTGATGGCGGCGATGTGGCGGCTATCGACGCCGTCGGCGGCGAGGATGGCGACCTTGCGGCCGCGGATCGAGGCGTCGGGCCCGCGGTCCATGCTGAGGGCGGGCGACTTGGCGAGCTTGCTTTTGGCCTTTTTGCCCGCTGCGGGAGTGAAGGGCATGCCGATGCGTTCGGCGATGCCGGCGGCGAGTTCGTCGGCGACGGGGGCGAACATGGCCGTGACGGCGCGTTCGCGGACCTCCTTCGTCTCCACCATGTTCAGCTCAAAGCTGATCGCTTCGATGATGTGCTTCTTTTCCCACGAGGCCATGGAATTCCAGAAGAGGGTGGCCTGCGAGTGGTGGTCGGCGAAGCTGGGGCTGCGCTGGCGGACCTTGGCTCCCTCGACCTTTTCGGCGACGCTGTGAAACGCGGCCATGCCTTCGGGGGAGTGCGCGGGGCAGCCGTTGGCCAGCGAGTTGGGGAAGTAGTTCACGCGGCCCTTGTTGATGGTCTGGCGGCCTTCACCGTCGCGCTGTTTGTTGTGCACCGTGCAGGTGGGCCGATTGATCGGCGATTCCGCGAAGTTCGGGCCGACCCGGCGCAGCTGGGTGTCGATGTAAGAGAAGAGGCGACCCTGCAGCAGCGGGTAGTTGGTGAAATCGATGCCAGGCACGACATGGCCGGTATGGAAGGCGACCTGTTCCGTCTCCGCGAAGAAATTGTCGGGATTGCGATTCAGAGTGAGCTTGCCGACGCGCCGGACCGGCACGAGTTCCTCGGGAATGATCTTGGTGGCGTCCAGGAGGTCGAAATCGAATTTGAACTCGTCTTCTTCTTC